>NZ_PJBT01000006.1:0-55107 GCF_002836035.1 Halomonas sp. MES3-P3E
GGGTGCTTGTGCTTCCGGTTTTGCGGTTTCCATGGTTTGGCCCTCGTTGCTGTTACGGTCGGTCTGTTGAGTGGTGGTTGCTGGTTGGTTCATCAGGCCCTCCATTGGGCGGTTGGGGTGCAGGGTGAGGATGTGGAGCCAAGGCCCCACGGTTGGGAAAACGTGAGCAAGGCAAAAAGCGCCTGCCAGAAAGGGGGATGGGGCACGGCAAGGAGACAATCAGGAAGTGTTCGCATAACGAACGAAACCACTCCCCTATAATTCCCCTGACTGATTTCAAAAACGCGGGCAACGAGGCAACACCGGTAACACCATTGATTTAATTGGTATTTTTTGGCAACCTGTAGCCGCTTTTTTAAAACGGCAACAGACAAAATCAGGTGCTCTATAGATATAAAGATATGTGTTGCCTTTGTTGCCACCTCTCTTATTAATAGGCAACGGCTGCAAGCCCCGTGGTTGCTGGGTGTTGCCGTTGTAGCCAGTGTTGCCACAGAAACTAGGTTCACGCGTAAAAAGCCTATCCATCATTCGCCCCCTCGCTCTGCATCCAGCTTGTCGGGATCAATGACGAAAAAGCGCGTGCTCCCTCCTCCTGGGAGGCGGTAGTTTTTCTGGCGGCGGCCACTGTCGGTTTTGGCTAGCACGTTGTAGGTTTCCAGGGTGCGTATCACGCGGTCACGGCCATACCCCGCTGCCGCCTCAGTCAGTGAGGCACGGTTGAACAGGTAAAGACGCTTGCCGTCCTCGATCTCGAAGTAACCTGCTCGGTGCTTAATGTTGGAGTTGGGTAGCTCAGCAGCAATATTGGAAAAGCGGCTATCACCGTGCATGGCGATAAAATCCGATAGCGCGCTAAGTATTTGACGATCTTCTGCGTTACCGTCGCCTACCCTGGCGATCCACTCGCGGAATAGCTGGCGGCTTGCGTTGGCGGCGGTGCCTTCTTCCCACGGCAAAATTCCGTAAGTGGTCGCCAGCTCCCCGGCTAGCCCAATGATGGCGAAGCGATCCGCTACCCTGCCCGCCTGGGGGCCTTCAGAGTTGAATCCTTCCCGTACCTCAGCAAACCGCCGATAAAAGTAGTCGGGGTCGGTTTCCTTGAGTATCTGCTCCACGAATGCGGGGCCGATCATGCCGAAGTGGTGCGCTGTGGCCGTGGTCAGCCTTACGGCTCTTTCCGGTTTTCTGTTCCACGTCTTTACGGCGCAACAAGCGATTGCCTAGCGGGATCTGGTTCACCGTTTTGAAGGTGGGTTGGTGTGTGTTGTCGGTCATGGGTTTATGTCCTCGCGGTCTCGTTCCCAGCAAATGCTCCAGTAGCCCGAGTAAGCTTGACGCCCTCGCCAAAACCTTGCCAGCAGGGCCGGGTGTAAGTGGTGCCACTTACACCGAGGTAAAAAATTTTCTCTTGTATAAGCAAAAAAGCCGCTGCGGGGGCAGCGGCTTTAAACTAAACATAAACTACGACTCAATCTTAATTAGCTATTAATAAACAATATATCGCTTAAACACGGACTAGTTTCAGCAAAGGTTCAAAGGAATACATGGCTGGCCGTCGCCCTGATGCCTCCTCGACTGTACGTATTATGTCATTATCTAACATAATTCTAGTAAATCTTGCAGCAGTAGCTGCCGGAATCCCACTTTGCGAAGTAAATTTGTTATTACGAAATACAGGGTTAGTGAAAACAAAATCTAGTGCAGTCACGCTCCATTTTGAAGACAACAACTCAGCAAATAAAATTTTCATTTCTTCATATAACGACCTTATATTTTCAGCAACAGTTAAATTCCGTATTGCCTGTTGCTCTACGGCTTCTAGAAAAAAAGAACACCATTCTTCCCAATCCCCTGTCTCCGATACTCGCCTCATCGTATCAATGTACTCATCCTTATTTTCTTCAAAATATCCACTAATATAAAAATGAGGTGCTGAAATAGTTCCGTACTTCCATAACATCAAAGTTATCAACATCCTCCCAATCCTTCCATTACCATCTTTAAACGGATGTAAGGCCTCAAACTCTATATGCGCCAATGCTGCTTTAACGAGCGTTGGGCTAGGATCTTCATTGATATACTTGAACAATACATCTAATCCATCCTGTAGCCGCTCTGGGCTAACGGGAATGAAAAGTATTTTCTTTTTATTCCTATCAGCCAAATAATTTTGCTCAAGCTTAAACTCCCCCGGTGACTTTGATGCCCCTCTACCAAATGATAAAAGTCGTTGGTGTACTCCTTTAAGCAGCGACTGAGAAACTGGATAGCCATCATTTAGAGCTTTTTGAGCGGCCTTCAACGCCCTTTGGTAAAGTATTGTTTCAATAACTTCAGACCTTACACTAGGTGTACTAGCCGCCTCATTTTCATGATCAGCCTCATATTGCAAGATTTCATCCATAGTACTAACAGTTCCCTCCATTCTAGAAGAGATAACTGCTTCTTGATTCCTTAAAGGGGCAAGCAGTATTTCGCTATTGTGCATGTTTTTTAGCATTTGATCATAGCGTGCAATTGCATCTGTAGCTTTTATAAGTTTGTCTACAAACTTGCCATAATCTATTTTTTGAGGTGGAAATTTATCGTAGTGATAATTTACAGCTTCGTCTAAATTTAACTCCATTTCAATTGCCTCTCAAATTTTCAATTTCTTGAACGCCAAATATAGTACATCATATTTATCAATTTTTGAGAGTCAACATTATTTTCAATACCTCTATGGATGCCTGATCATGAGATGCATGCTTAGCAGAGGTTAGAATCTCATTTTTAGAACTATATGAGACTGTACCTATTTTGACGTGCATCTATGCAAACCTACAGAGCTAGCTTCTCACTTCCAAGAACTTATGAGAACGTAACCAACTTGACGTGCATCTATGCAAACCTACGATGCTAGCTTCTCACTTCTAGAAACTTATGAGAACGTAACCAACTTGACGTGCATCTATGCATACCTACGATGCTAGCTTCTCACTTCTAGAAACTTATGAGAACGAAGCTGTTTTGACGTGCATCTGTGCAAACCTACGATACTAGCTTCTCATTTTTGGAAACTTATGAGAATAAAGCTATCTTGACGTGCATTTGGGCAATCCTACAACGCTAGTTTTCAATCAAAGAAACTTACAGGCCTGTATGTAGCTCGACTTTCATATACTTCTCCCCTAACTCTCTCCTGAAAACAGCCTGCCCCCTTGCCTATCTGTCCCAAATAGATAATCCGCCCAAAATTGCATCATGGCGGGCCTTTGATCCGGGGCCATGTGCTGGGCGTGGGTGTAAACGCCCTCGATCCCTGGCAGCTTGTGCGATAGCTGTAGCTCTATCCATTCTCTTGGGTAACCCAATTCTTTCAAACCGGTGGCCACCACATGGCGGCAGCCATGGGGAACGTGCCGACCCTCATAGCCAAGGCGCTTTAAGGCCATGTTAAAGGCGGCATCGGATATCGGCTTACGGGGGTTGTTTCGACCTGGGAACAGCAGTTTGAAAGTTCCTGTTAGCTTGTGCAGGTAGCGCAACTCATGAACGGCTTGTGTGGGCAAAGGGACTTGATGCGCCCTGCCCATCTTCATACGCTCAGCGGGGATCTTCCAGATTCCGTCTTGTAGGTCGAATTCTTTCCACTCAGCCATGCGCAGCTCACCAGGGCGCACAGCCGTCAGCAGCAATAGCTTCAAGCCAATACGCACCATAGGGCTCTTATCGTAGCCCTCAATATCACGTACAAGTTCGGGCAGTTCTTCCTGAGAAATATGGTGAAAGCTTCCACGCTTATAGGGTTTAAGCGCTGTATTGAGGTCGGTGAGGGGGTTAAAGCTAGCCCGGCCCGTTATGATGGCGTAGCGATAGATATCCCTGCAGAAGGCGTGTAGCCGGCGTCTCTGCTCAAATTTTCCCAAGTCTTCTAGCGCGCGTAGTATCTCAAGCCACTCTAAGGGCAGAATGCTCTCAATGGCGCGATTACCCACCTTTGGGAAAACGTACATTTCCAGCACACGCTTACTATCGTTGGCTCGCTTAGAGGTCTCTTTCCAACGCGGCACCATGCTCGCGTGCCACTCCATGGCCAGCACCTCAAATGTGTTTTGTGCAGCGTACTGTTGCTGCCGCTTATCGTTTTGCTTTTGCTCAACTGGATCGGTGCCTTGAGATATTAAACGCCTTATGTCCGCCCGCTTCTCCCTCGCTTCGGCAAGGCTCACTTCTGGATATTTCCCAAGGCTAATCATGTTGCGCTTGCCATTAGGGCGTGTGTAGCGCAAACGCCACCCACGACGACCATCGGGCCAGATCCTAAGTTCTAATCCTTGGCCATCGTTGAGGGCTAAAATTTTCGTGCTAGGTTTGGTTGAGTTTATCTGTCGAACGGTTAGTGCCATGGCGGTATACCGAGCATCTTCGAATGGGGGCATATACCATTCTGTATACCACTTTGCAGCCGGTTTTGAAAGGAATGCTGGGGAACAATGAGGGCTAAAAAATAATGTCTTTCAGAGTGTTACACATCATTTTTGGCTTTGTCAGGACTTCTCAAGATAGCCCGTTGGCGTCCCTGGCAGGATTCGAACCTGCGACCTGCCGCTTAGGAGGCGGCTGCTCTATCCTACTGAGCTACAGGGACTTAAGCGGAGTACAAACTTGAGGGCGCGTAGTATAACGCGTCCGGTTAGGCAGGGCCAACCGAGTTGGCCCGCTTCAACCTAATTGCTAAATCCAACCAAGCAAACGCAGGGCAAACACGCCCAGCGTGACGGTAATGCTCGCCATCAGTGTGGTAATGGCGATGATATTGGCCGCTAACGCTACATTGCCACCGATCGCTTTTACCATCACAAAGCTTGCCGCGGCCGAAGGGCTGGCAAAAAACAGGAACAGCAAACCCAGCTGTGCTCCAGAAAAGCCCACTAGCCAAGCGGCTGCCGTTGAGACAATGGGCAATATCACCATTTTCATCCAGCTAGCGCTTAGCGCCACCTGACTACTGTCACGCATGCTTGATACAGAGAGCGTAGCGCCGATACAAATCAGCGCCAACGGCAGGGTTAAGGAAGCAAAGTAATCCCCTGAAGTAATCAACCAACTGGGCAGAGGGATAGAGAGAGCTGTAAATGGCAATGCGGCAAAGACCGAGATAATCAGCGGGTTGGTGGCAACATGCTTTAGCAAGCTGCGCCAGTCAGTGGACTGCCCAGGCTGATAGAACGCCAGCACCACCACCGAAAGCGCGTTGTACAACACAATAACCACGCCTAACAGCAAGCTACCCGCTGAAAGGCCGTAGTTACCGTACATACCCGCTGCAAGTGCTAGCCCCACTACACCGCAATTGCCACGGAACGCACCTTGCACGTATATACCGCGATCTTCACGCGCGACACGGTAATGCGCCCATACCCAGCTCAGCAGAAATTGCCCCAGCGTCGCCGCAGCAAAAAACACCATCAGTGAAACATCTAGCGCAACGCTTAGGTCGGCTTTTATCAAACTAAGAAAAATCAGAGTGGGCAGCGTCGCTTTAAAGACTAAGGCTGAGGCAGTTGAGACGAAAGCGCTGTCGATCAATTTCAAGCGCCTAAGGCTCAGGCCGATAAACACCATCGCAAACACAGGCAGCGTGATATCCAGCGTGCGAGCAAAGAGTTCGATTAGGTTCACAACAGTATCTCGATCTGCCTTGATTTTAAAAAACTGGCTTCTAGCAGTAAGTTCAGCACCTGCTTATATTCTACTGTTGGGCAAGTTTTGTCGACTAGTAAGCACGCCACAGGCACACAAGACGGCTTTTGGGGCATGTGGTAACTATTTAAATTGATCGAAGAGTTCCATGACATCATCATCATGACTTTGGGGCATATTGACGACCACCCCATCTCGGCCCTGATCTTTAGCCTTGTAACTCCCGGCATCGGCTCTCTCTAAAACGCTGCTTACACTGGCGTCAACTTCATCAAAGGTGGTGACGCCAATACTGAGCGTCACCATGTACTCTTTCCCTTGGTGAGTCACGGATATCTCCCCCACTGCTTGCCGCAAAGATTCCGCCACTGCCTTCGCCCGAGAAAGGGTACAACTAGGCAGCAGTACACCAAACTCGTCACCGCCCTGACGCGCTACATGGTCGCTACGACGCACCTCCCAGGCGACCACTTGAGCAATACGACGCAGCATTTCATCGCCCAAAGCATGCCCGCCTTCATCGTTGATAGGCTTAAAGTGATCTAAATCGAACAGCAACAGGGCCGAAGGCGTGCTGGTTTTTTGAAAATCGGCAAAAGCTTCTTCAAGGCGGCGCTCAAAACCTCGACGATTCAGCAAACCCGTTAGCGGGTCATGCTCCGCCTCCCAACGCTGAATAGCTTCCTGTTCCCGTCGCTCAGTTATATCTTTCACAACTCCCACCAAACCAAGGGTATGGCCATCTTGGGAAAGCATAACCACGCGAGCATGAATATCCAGCCACAGCAGCTCTTGATCGCTGCGTAAAAAGCGTAACTGACGCACAAAGTCACTGCCGGTACGTAGGCTATGGACCCACATATCCTTGGTACCGGTGATATCGTCAACGTGAATTTGAGTGAGCCATGACTCCATAGCCAGATCAGGAGAAATATTCAGCATCTCAAGCAATGCTGGATTCATGTAAGTGATGTCACCTTTAATATTGGCGACAAACATGCCCTGCGGTGCGGCATTGAGCACTGAGTCAAGAAACGCCTCGCGCTCCTGAAGATTACTGAGCAGTAGCTGCCGCTCCTCTTCTACCCGGTTAAAGGTGGATGCGACTTGCTGCAGTTCCTGCATATTGGTGGCCAGGCTGACGTGCTCTCTGTGGCCCAGCCCCACCTCACCAATCTGTTTTTCCAGATGCTTAAGGGGCGAAAGCTCACGACCTAACAGCCACCACAACAGGGGCAACATCAATACTGCCAGCGACACCCATAGCCACCAAAGTTTCTGGATGAAATTAGCCAGCGGCAATTGCGCTTGCTCAATCGGCAAATAGAAGCCAACGACCCAACCGGCAGGCCACACTTGAGCATAAGACTGTAGCGCTGTTTGGCCATTTAATAATTCGTCAACAACATCACCTTCCCAGCCATCCAAAGCAAGATCCAATCCAGGATTAAATTCCTTGTCAGGTACGCTGGCATTAATCAAGCGGCTGTTAGGGTGATACAAAATTTTTCCGGATGCAGTAGCAACAGCCGCATAGCCACTCTCACCCAAGCGAACCTTGGCCAAGCGACCAAACATTCCGCCTGAATCCAGGCTAAGAATGCCGCCCACGAAACCATCGAACTCACCTTGTTCAGTAAGGCGTGGAACGCTGACTAACACCATAGGCATACCACTAGCTCGCCCTTGAAATGGCTCGCTGACGTAAGGCCGAAGAGTACCGCGCAGCATACGGAAGTATTCAAGCTCGGCCGTGTGAAGCCCTACTCGGCCTACAATAGCAGGCCAGTCAGCTACGATCTCCCCTTCGCGATTAGCAACCACAACTCCCTCAAACCAAGCCAGCAGACCATCATTCTGACGCAGCTGGTAGCGGATCCAGCTCGCATCATCAGTAGCACTAATTATGCCGCTTAAGCGTTCTAATGCCTGAAAGCGCTGTTCAACCTGCTGGGTCACTTCGTCGGCAAGCAGAGTAGCTTCATAACGCAGATGAGACATATTGGCCTCATGCACCATGGTTTTACCCAGTTGCCACGACATGCCGAGCACCAGTGACACCACCAAAAACCAAGTAAGCGCGAGCCCCAGCAGAAGCCGGCTTTTTAATGAGCGAGAGGTGAGTGTTAGTTTCAGTGGGTTAGCCAGAGACACTGGCTAACCTTGATTTATAAAATAACGGCAGCATTTATACCCATTTTCTGTGGTAGGCGGAGCAGTATCGCTCAATCCAATTCAACCACCAACATAACAAAATTCCGACCCGCGCAAACGTTGATACGTATCAACTATAAGCCACTTTTAAAATTAATTTAACTGTGGAGCCTTCTATTTCATGGGTAATAAAACTGACTTTACATCAGCTACTGCAACACACCTGCTAGTAGTGCGGTGGCATTTTCGATCAGCTCGTCCAAGTGCTGTTCGCCTTTGAAGCTTTCGGCATATACCTTGTAAAGTGATTCCGTGCCGCTAGGACGAGCGGCAAACCAACCGTTTTCGGTAGTGACTTTAATACCGCCAATAGCAGCGCCATTGCCGGGTGCGTTGACTAACACCGCAGTAATCGGATCGCCAGCAAGCAGCTTCTCCGTTACGCTTTCTGCAGTCAGGTTTTTAAACGCAGCCTTCTCTTCCGGTGAACAGGGAGTATCCACGCGTTTATAGAAAGGCTCGCCAAAACGCTCGGTGAGCGTGCGGTAATACTCGCTGGGCGTTTTGCCAGTGACCGACATGATTTCTGCTGCCAGCAAACAGAGCACAATGCCGTCTTTATCGGTAGACCACGCTTTGCCTTCACGGGTCAGCAAGCTGGCGCCTGCGCTCTCTTCGCCGCCAAAGGCCAGCCAGCCTTCGTGCAAACCATCTACAAACCACTTAAAACCTACTGGGACTTCATACAGCTCACGCTGGTGGGAAGCCCCTACACGATCGATCATCGAAGACGACACCAGCGTCTTGCCAATCTTCAAGCTAGTGGCCCACTCTGGGCGATGAGTAATCAGGTAATCGATACACACGGCTAAAAAGTGGTTAGGATTCATCAAGCCGTTAGCGTCAACAATTCCATGTCGGTCTGCATCCGGGTCGTTACCAAACGCTATATCGAAGCGATCTTTAATCTTGAGCAGATTGGCCATTGCTGCAGAGCTTGAGCAATCCATACGAATTTTGCCGTCGTGATCCGACGGCATAAACGCAAACTCAGCATCAATCGTAGTATTCACAACCTCAAGATTGAGATGGTAGTGCGCCGCGATTGCCTCCCAAACAGGCAACGCCGTGCCCCCCATCGGGTCGACACCAAGCGTTGGATTTGCCTTCTGAATCGCAGCCATATCCACCACCGTGCCTAATTGAGCAACATAATGAGCGGTGAAATCGTACTCTTGGGCATGGGCGATCGCCTCATCAACCGGCACGGTAGGTACATCTTCAAGCTGACGCAGCAGGTAAGCATTCGCACGCAGCTCAATCCAGCCGGTGGCGTCAGTATCCGCTGGGCCGCCGTGGTGCGGGTTGTACTTGATGCCGCCATCTTCCGGCGGGTTATGCGAAGGCGTGATAATCAGGCCATCCGCAAGCGCTGGCACCGTCTGATCCTGTGGGCGATTATGATGCAAAATTGCCTGGCTAATCAGCGGTGTAGCGGTGTATCCGTGGCCTTTTTCAACAAACACCGACACCCGGTTGGCGGCCAGCACCTGCAGTGCACACTCCCAAGCGGGGCGAGAAAGCGCGTGGGTATCGAAACCCAGGAACAGCGGTCCCTGATAACCCGCTTCGATACGGTAATCGACCACCGCCTGAGTAATTGCATAAATATGTGCGGCATTGAACGTCCGCTCAATGGAGCGGCCACGGTGGCCGGAGGTGCCAAACGTTACGCACTCCTTGGCCTCGTTAGCACTCGGTGTTTCATCAAAAAATGCTTTCGTGACAACATCCATTTGTGTCTCCCTTGATTTAATTAGCAACATATTTATGGGTACGTTTTCCCAAGATAGCTAGCTCAAACATAGCTAGTTTAAGGGCAACTAGGTTAAGAACCACTAGTTTACACACCACAATTTTGAGTGTGTCACAAAGACATAACGTACTGCTTAAAACGACGGTCTCAATATCCAAGCACAACACAATTGAAGGGTGCTCGAACCCGCGACGGTTTTTTTGAACACCTCGGCGTTGACTTCCCGCAGCTGTGCCCTGGCCTTGCCATTACTCTACCGTCACGCTCTTAGCCAGATTGCGGGGCTTATCCACATCGGTGCCTTTTACCAAGGCCACGTGGTAGAACAGCAGCTGAAGCGCCATCACTAGGCTTCACCGCGCTGCCGCCGCGCTGACCCTTCCTATCGCCTGGAGCACCGCCCAAGCCTTTGGGGCCGACCCGCTCCCCTTTGTAATGGCCGTGGCCTACGGCGCCAGCGCCTGCTTTTTAATCCCCTTTGGCTACCAAACTCATTTAATGGTGTATTCACCCGGCCGCTACCGTATCACCGACTTTTTAAAGATTGGCTTACCGGTTAGTGTGACCTATTCGGCAGCGGTATTGGTGATTACACCACTGACGTTTCCGTTTTAAATAGCGCTAGAACGCCTGCTGATTAGATTCACCCATCAGTCGGCGCGCACTATGCCTGATGCAGAACTTCGGGTAGGAGCGGGGTCACCACCAGCCCTATCAGTCAGCGGTTCTGGAGTGAACTGAGGTGATCATCCATTAATGAGCATTCAACCTTGTTCACTTATTTGCTTCAAACAAAACGGCGCAAACGCCATGAGACCGACACCCGGCAGGCGCAGAGAAAGCTGACAATGTCGCGCATCATGGATACTGCGTAGGGCGATACCACCCCAAAGCTCAATCAAAAGCACAAACGCAAGCGGCGACCGAGGTCGCCGCTAATAGATCGTTTTTAAAAGAATTTATCAAGCTATGTGTACTGGGGTCTTCTGGCCTGCCTCCCCCCTTCTGCTGGCTATCTACATGCTCAGTCAATCACTTCGACACGCAATTGGTAGGTCGAATCGCGCCCTTGGATCGACCCGATCCGACGCCCCTCTACCCATACGCTGTACTCACCGGGCGCTAACTGTTGGCTGATAGCAAAATCGCCCGCGACAGCCGTTCCCTGGTCTTGTGCGACCACGTTACCTTGAGCATCCAGTAAACGCGCTTCTAAGCGGTAACTACCTTCGTTGCCTGGAAAGGTAGAGCTGTCAATCTGAACGTTGCTTGGCTCATCGAGCGTAAAGGTGGCAACCTCACCTTCAAAGGCAATCCGCACGTCGGCCAGAATGGTATCGAGCGTATTATCACTGCCGCCTGCGTCATCTGTTTGCTGAGCAAGCGTTTCCGGTGCGGCCTGCTGTTCACTGCCGCGATTGTCGCTGCCAAGAGCCACCGATGCAGCTCCCGGCCTAACAAACACTGAACCCGTGTCGCCTGCCTGACCAAAAATGGCATCATCGCCATCATCAATACCGCTTTCGCCTTGCGCTACGCGATTGCCTGACGCATCCAGCCCTACCACTTGAATCAAATAGCCGTTCGCACCAGAGTTGGTTGATCCCATTTTACGCGCCTCGGTAGCAAGCGTGTATTCACCGGGCTCCAACTCCACGGTCATTTCCAGCCCACCACTACGACCGAAGGCATCTCCCTCTCGAATCACATTACCCTGTTCATCGGTTAGCGATGCAACAATACGATAATCGCTATCCCCCCCCACGGGATTGCTGACTAACTGATACTGCCCGGCATCAGTCACCGTAAAGGTATGGGTTTGCTCGCCACGAAAAGGAAAAGTACGGCTGCGCGCGTCGGTTTGTGAAGAAAAGAACTTGGAAATGTCCACCTGATTAGCAGCCTCAAGACTACGCTGCTCGGCAGGGCTTTGCGCCCATAGCGGTAAACTGGCGGTTACCAGCACTACGCCGAGGCCGATCACATACCGATTGACCATGACTATTCTCCTTTGATACCCAATAAAATCCGCATACAAGAAAGCCGGCCCAAAGGGCCGGCTTCGATCATTACAGCTTTGTTCGCGAGGAACAAGAATTAGAAGCTGTAAACAACACCTGTAGCAACGAAGTCACCTGCGTCTTCTTCACGGTCATAAACGCCGGTTTCCGCCCAAATGTACATGCTGTCGCTGATGTTGTAGTTAGCGCCGATCAGGAACTCATTGTACTCTTCGTCACCGGTAGTACCCGCGTAGTTCTCATCAACAATCCCAGCAGCGTCTTGAGCATCTACAAACTGGTAACCCGCGTAAACATCACCGAAGTTGAAGCCATGACTTGCACTCAGAGCATAACGGTCTACTTCACCGTCATCACTACCTTCTTCGAAATTAGTGCGCTCGTACTTAGCACCTAAAGTCGTAGCACCTAAGCCATATACAGCGCTGAGTGCGTAAGCATCCGCTTCGAATTCTTCACCAGTCGTAGTATTTTCTAGTGTGTAGTTATCCAAAGAGTCGTAAATAGCGGCTAGCTGGAGGCTATCAATGGTGTAACGTACACCGGCGAAGAATGCAGCTTCATCTTCTTGAGTGGCATAAGTACCGTTACCGTTTAGATCATTACCCGACTCACCTTCAGCGTCACCTTTGTATTGAAAACCTAAGCCAAAGTCAAAGCCGCCAAAGCTCGGTGACATGTACTGTACTTTATCGCCTTCACGGTCAATTTTTGCATCGGGATTACCGGTTAAAGTTTTGACCCCATTAGCAACGTCAGTAGAGGAGTCAGAAACATCAGCGAACTCGTAGTTGGTGATTTTGTCTTGTGCCCAGTCATCAATCAGCGGGTCCCAAGAACCTACACGCAAGTCACCAAAATTACCTTTTGCGCCAACGTAGGCTTGGTCGCCATTCTCGATGCCATCTTCAACTTTAGCTTCATCAGCGTCGTGTTCCCACTCAGCCTTCATGTAGGCTGTCAGGTCACGCGAGATCATGTGAGAAGCGTTGATACCAACGGTAGAACCGTTATCGCCCAGTTCATCTTCGGTGCTGCCATCACCAGCTTCTACAGCCGAGTAGGCCAACTGGATGTGCCGTACAGATCAACCTTGGTGCCATCTTCGTTGTAGATAGTCGCGGCTTGGGCTGCTGCGGAGGCGCCCATGGCACCGATGATAGCAGTCGCTAGAAGTGTCTTTTTCATGATTTTAATTCCTTAGCTCGTATACTGTTTCGATCGTTACTGCTCGACTCTTAATAAGTCGGCAGGTGGCTTTTGCGGGCCATGCTCTTTTTCCATCCCCGGTTTTTCCCGGTGGTATGCGGCATGTCCTCAACTAAGCCTTGTTATAGTCCAATGCTCGCAAGGCAAACTCTATACTGGGATCCCAGAGAACGCAATAGAAAAAAACAGTGTTTCTTTACTATTTGCATTTTTTTATGGAACCCCTGCGCTCAGGCCTGGTCTCAGCGCCCTTTGAATTTTTGCTGCAAGCCTAGCAATTTGTCTTCTAAGCTAAGCGGCTTATGCGATTCACTTTTTTCACTTTCAGCCTGCTCTACCGCCACTTGCCGGGGCTTTGGGGCAACAGGTTTTGATTTGGATGGGCTTTTCTTAGGTTGTTCGTTCTCTTTTTTTTCGCCGCGTTTTTCTGATGCATGCTGCGCTGCCTCTTTATCAACCTTACCGGCAGGCTGGCCGTCTAAATCTACCCGCTCAGCGCCTACACGCACGGCTTTTATATAGCGGGGAAGGTTTACGTAGTTGGCCAGTGCGCGACGAATCAGCTTATTGGGCCACTCTTCGCGCTCCGCCAAGTCTTGGTGAATACCTACTTTGAGCGGTTTGGTATGGCCTTTAAAGAACGCTTTTGGATAGCGTTCATACCATTGATTAAGCAGTGCATGCGGCGAAGGTGCTTGGGCAGATTCAGCTGTTTGAACTGTTTGTGCTATTTCGGCAGGCCCCTCTTGTTCGTTATGCTCTGGTACAGCTTGTGGAGCGGACGCTGCTGGTTCAGAGATTGCTTGGTCAGACGCTTCGCTCTTAGTGACCATTGGTTCAGGAGCACCTTCGCGGTGGGATTCAGCGGTGGCCGCCCTCTCCTGGCCTGGCTCGCTTGGCTCTGGAGCATTTTGCAGCGCCAACTGCTGCATTAGCCGCTGGTTTTCTTCGCGCAGGGCTTGCAGCTCAGCTTGTGTGCGTTCAAGACGCGCTTCTAAGTCATCTAAAATATTCATTAAGCTGGCGGCCATAACCTTCTCCTTTGACCTTTTCAGTCGGCGATACGCTCGTAGACCACAAAATCGTAGTTTGGCTGCCCTTCTGCTGGCTGCCCCGCTACGCGCTGTACTTCTTGCCATTCGCTGAGTGCGAAGTCAGGAAACGTGGCGTCGCCTTCTACGTCGATATCCACTTCCGTGATGTAAAGCCGCTGAGCAAAGGGTAGCGCTTGGCGGTAAATCTCTCCGCCCCCCATCACCATGATCTCTTCTGCCGCCTCTATAGTGGCATGCTGGTCGGCCAGTTCCAGCGCTGCGGGCAAGTCGTGGCACACACGTATGCCTTCGTGAGAAAACTCGGCGTTGCGGGTAACCACTACATTAAGCCGGTTCGGCAGCGGCTTGCCAATGGAGGCGTAAGTTTTACGTCCCATCACCAGTGGTTTTGCCTGGGTAATACGCTTAAAGAACTTCAAATCTTCGGGCAAGTACCAGGGCAGCTTGCCGTCGACGCCGATCACTCGGTTCTTTGCCATGGCGACAATCATTGCCACCGGCACCAGGGAATCGAAGCTATCCTTTTGTTCTGCCATATCGTTCAGCTGGCTCATACCGCCACCTCGGCTTTGATGTGAGGGTGCGGTTCGTAAGCCTCAATCTCGATATCTTCGAAACGGAACGCGAACAGGTCGTTTATTGCTGGGTTAAGCACTAGCTTTGGCGCGGCCTTCGGGGTGCGCGCGAGCTGTTCTTTGGCCTGTTCCAGGTGATTACTGTATAAGTGCGCATCGCCAAGGGTGTGAATAAATTCACCCGGCTGAAGGCCTGTCACCTGTGCCACCATGGTCAGTAGCAAGGCGTAGCTGGCGATGTTAAACGGTACACCGAGGAAAATATCGGCGCTGCGCTGATAGAGCTGGCACGACAGTTTTCCATTGGCAACGTAAAACTGGAACAGGCAGTGACACGGCGGTAGCTGCATTTCATCGACCTGGGCTGGGTTCCAGGCGGAAACAATCAGCCGGCGCGACTGTGGCGAGGTACGAATTTGCTCCAATACCCTGGCAATCTGGTCAACGCTGCCACCTTTAGGGTCAGGCCAGCTACGCCACTGGTAGCCGTAAACGGGGCCTAGGTCGCCGTTTTCATCTGCCCATTCGTCCCATATCCGCACGCCGTTCTCTTTCAAGTAGGCGATGTTAGTGTCGCCCTTCAGGAACCATAGAAGTTCGTGAATAATAGAGCGTAGGTGCAGTTTTTTGGTGGTGATGAGCGGAAAACCACGCGATAAATCGAAACGCATTTGATGACCAAACACGGAACGCGTACCCACGCCTGTGCGGTCGTGGCGGTCAACGCCATGCTCCAAAACGGTTTGCATCAAGTCTAAATAGGGTTGCTCAAGCGCGGGCGTTGATACAGTCACAGAATTTCCAAATTAACAGGCGGTGTAGCCGTTTATTCTAGGTGGTGGGGTCATAAGGGGCAATGCGAAGATTGCCCCTCTTTTTAGCCAGTCGGTCGAAACCAACTGGCTAAGCGCTCCTTTTTCTAGACTTATGGGATTTTCACGTCCACTGGCTGGGAGCGTGACCAGGCAATAACGAACAGGCCCAGGGCAATCATGGGGAGGCTGAGCAGCATACCCATGGTGAACCAGCCAAACGCAAGATAGCCAATATGGGCGTCGGGCATGCGGACAAACTCGACCATAAAGCGGAAAACGCCGTAGCAGACTAAAAACAGCCCGGATAAGAAGCCGCGAGATGTGGGCTTGGCGGAGACCCACCATAGAATAGCGAACAGCACGACGCCTTCCAGCAAAGCTTCATAGAGTGCGGATGGGTGGCGCGGTTCAGGCTCCATACCGGGAAACGGCATGCCCCAGGGTAGCGAGGTCACGCGCCCCGGTAGCTCGTGGTTGATAAAGTTGCCGATGCGCCCAGCCCCCAAACCGATGGGTACCAAGGGGGCAATAAAGTCAGTCAGGGTCAAGAAGGCTAGCTGTTTGCGCCGAGCGAATATCCAGGCCGCCAACAGTACGCCGAGTAGGCCACCGTGAAAGCTCATGCCGCCATCCCATACGCGGAAGATCCACAGCGGGTCGGCTGTCCACTGTCCTAGCCCGTAGAACAGCGCGTAACCTAAGCGCCCACCTGCCACCACCCCTATCGCACAGTAGAAAAGCAAATCGCCGATATCATCATTATTGAGGCCGATGCGCGATGCCCGCCGACAACCAAGCCACCATGCTGCGACAAAACCCACTACGTACATCAAGCCATACCAATGGACTTGCAGCGGCCCTAAGGAGATTGCCACTGGGTCAATCGTCGGGTAATTAATCATTTACACTCTCTACTCTGACCAAAGGGAATTTTCACTCACGAATTACTAAAGCGCCCACACCATTAGTTAGCGAGCAAGTTTAACGCCTAAGCGGGCAAATGGAACGTTGGTGCCAACAATACTGAAAAACGCAAACCACATCTCAACGCCAGCTCCTTACTCCGAGCGACCGCTGCTAGTGTTCATTGATCGAACGCGACGACGAAGGTCATTCAGGACGATGATCATGCAGGAGGTGTCGGTTTAAGCGTGCCAGGAAACCAATGGCTAATCATGCTGAGAAGAGTTTCAGGTTGGTACGGTTTGGCAAGCAGGTCATCCATACCGGCGGTTAGGCAGGCATCACGCCCAGCGTTGTCAACGTTGGCTGTCAGCGCAACCAGCACGCTTTGGCTACCGCTATGGGTGCGCTCATATTCACGCCAGCGCCGGGTGGTCTCAAGCCCATCCAAGGTGGGCATAAAAATGTCCATAAACACCAGGTCGAAAAAGGCGCCTTGCTGGCGTTCAAGCGCCTGTTCACCGCTACTCACACCTTCTACTTGAAGACCCTGGGTTTCCAGCATTTGCCGTGCCAGCATCAAATTCACCGGCCCATCATCAACCACCAGCACACGTAAATTATCACTTCCCTTCGCCATGCCTTCTTCAGCAGTGTGCTGAACAAGGTTAGCTAATAGCGCGCGAATATCTGACAGCCGCTCGCGCACATCCATAATATTTTGCCGACAACTATCGGTAATATCGTTTTCGGCCATTGCATTTAAGTGTTCAAACAGACTGTCAGTTTCACGCTGGAGCAGTATTAGATAACCTGACTTTAAACGTGACTCTTCCCGCGCCCTGTCACGCCCCGCCATTAAGTGTTTGAGCTGCCGCTGCTGATGTTGAAGGTCGTCCAGTAGCGTTTGTTCATGCTCATGCTGTGTGTTTTTAGTGGCGGCATTAGCTACTTGCGAGTAGTGGATGCGGCGTTTAAGCCCGGCTAGCATTTCGTTAACATTGGCCAGGCGCTGCAGGGGAAGATGAGTTTCGTCGGACGCATCCGACGGGGAGCATTGTTGCTCGAGCTGCGCACGTTCAGCGGTGGCGCATAATACCTGACTGTGCCGCTCAAGCTCGGCGAGTTCTTGTATGAAACGAATATCGTTACGTCGACCACGCGCTTTGAGCAGCATTAGGAAGGCGCCGACATTCAAACTGCTACCGATGAGCAGGGCGGCCATTAACCATAGCAGAGTGCTCCAGGAGGCGTAACTTGGCGACACCCACCAGACCATTGCACCAACTACCAGGCAGAGCACAATCAGTGCCGCTTGCAAAAGCAGCAGCGGCCACAACAGCGGCCACACAATGGCGTTCCAAAAGTGCTCCCTTTGATAGCGCTGCATGATCTCGCCTTCCTCTTGGCCGAATGGCCGCTGATAACGTGACCGCTGTTTAACCGCTGAGACACCTGCCACTATGACGGCACTCACACCCCTTGGGTGATGATTTATACTACAAACCTGATACTGATAGCAGTGTACGTCTACGCTTCGTTACTGTCATGCTGCTCTTGCGTTGAACGTATTTCACCCTTTTCGCCTATGAGTTTGTTATGTGCTTGATATCGTTTGCTTGGCAACCCGGTACGCCGACACCTTTGCGGCTGATGGGCAACCGCGATGAGTTCCATGTACGCCCTACCGCGCCACTTGCGCAGTGGAAAGATAACCCTGCCATTATCGGTGGTCGTGATTTGGAGGCTGGTGGTTCGTGGCTGGCTGCCAAGCGTGGCGGTGTCGTAGCAGCCTTGACCAATGTACGCGATTTACAACTGAGCGTGCCCCCCGGCGCGCCTAGCCGTGGCGAACTGGTCGCAAACGCTCTGAAGTGTGACGATATTAACGCGTGGCTCACCGAGCTTGGTCAAGGCGGGGCATTACGCTATGCAGGCTTTAACTTGTTAGTTGCCACGCCACAGCGAATGTGGCATTTGCACCGTGGTCGTGACCGCCTAGCCTTAAGCGAGGTAGCCCCCGGCGTGCATGGCCTCTCCAATGCCGACCTTAACTCCCCCTGGCCAAAGCTTTTACATGTGCGTAGCGCACTCGAACATACGCTTTTCCAAGAAGGCCCAGTTCAAGCCTGGCCTCACATCGTGCAGTGCGCGATGCAAAATCCTCAGGAGGCTGCGGTGGAGGAGTTACCGGATACCGGTGTGGGGCTCGAATTGGAGCGCCAGTTATCGGCGGCGTTTATTGTTGGCGAGCGCTATGGCACCCGTGCCACTTCGTGGCTGACGTTAGACGCCCAAGGGAACATCGACATTAGCGAGCAGCGCTTCGGGCCGCTGGGGCGGTTTGAGGGTGAAACCACCCTGGCGCTTCCCAGCAGCTGAAGACAAACATCCCTTAGTCGCGGGGTGGCATCAAATGCGCCAACTGCCACTCATCTAAACGCTGATCTAAATGCGCATGTACTTGGGCAGGTGTATCCAACTCCATCACTTCTTTGAGCAGCTGCTGGGCATCGGTAAACGGTACTCGGCGGATTGCCGCGCGTACTTTGGGTAGGCTGGGCGCGTTCATGGAGAGGCTGGTAAAGCCCATTGCCATCAGCAGCAGCGCCCCAGCTGGGTCACCGGCTAATTCACCGCATAAAGAAATGGGTTTATGAAGCCGCGTAGCGTCGTTGGCAAGTTCCAGAAGCGCACCGAGCAGCGCTGGGTGCAGGGCATCGTACAGACTCGATACCCGTGGGTTATTGCGGTCTACCGCCAGCAAGTACTGGGTAAGATCGTTGCTGCCTACGGAGAAAAAGTCGACTCGCTTAGCCAGCGCATCCATTTGATAAATAGTAGCGGGCACTTCAATCATCACGCCAACCTTAGGCCGAATGACGGGAATGCCCTCTTCCCCTAGCTCTAAAATGGCGCGATCCAACAGACGCAGTGCCTCATCGACCTCTTCTACGTTGGTGATCATCGGGAATAGCACGTAGAGATTATCGAGATCAATGGAGGCTTTAAGCATGGCGCGCAGTTGCACCATTAGCACTTCGGGGTGATCCAGCGTTACCCGCATGCCGCGCCAGCCAAGGAATGGATTGGCCTCTTCGATGGGGAAATAGGGCAGATCTTTGTCGCCACCAATATCCAGCGTACGCATCACGACCGGCAGTGGCGCAAAGCCTTCTAACTGATCGCGATAGAGCCGGGTTTGCTCTTTTTCGCCGGGGAAACGCTCGGTGATCATAAACGGCACTTCGGTACGGTAAAGCCCCACCCCTCCGATGCGGCTTTTCAGCAGCGCAGTGGCATCAACTGCCAACCCAGTGTTCACCAGGAGTGGCATGATATGACCATCGGGCGTGGCGCTGGGCAAATCCTGTTCGTGCTCAAGTAGTTCGCTGAGCGCCTCTTCTTCGGCGATCAGACTGGCGTAGCGGGCTTTAAGTTCAGGCGCTGGGCGCACGAACAGTCGACCACGGTGACCATCCAACACCACCGGCGCACCGCCCAGGCGCGGCAGCGGCAAATCCACCATGCCGAGCACCGTAGGAATACCCATTGCGCGGGCGACAATCGCCACGTGGGACGTGCTGGAGCCACGCACCGAGACGAGTCCTTTAAGCTTGTCGCGGGGGACTTCACCCAGCATGGCCACGCTAATTTCATCGCCGACCAGAATGGCGTTATCGGGGTAGGTTTCCGGCGTAGAGGGGATGTCTTCCTGTAGGTGCGCCAGTACTCGGCGGCCTAGATCACGAATATCAGCCGCCCGCTCACGCAGGTAGTTATCGTCAACCCGCTCTAAATACTGCACGTGGCGTCGAACCACATCGGCGAGCGCGCCTGGCGCCCACTGCCCTTCACGAATACGCTTTTCGACTTCATCGGCCAGCGCCGCTTCACCGAGCATCTGCTGATACACATCAAACAGCGCCAGCTCCTGAGCGGAGATACGGCTGGCCAACCGTTCGGCCGCCGCACGAATTTCGCTGCGGGTTTTGCCAATTGCTTCCTTTAAGCGTGCCACCTCATAATCCAGGTCGCTGGGTACCAAATCAGGCACGCTGTTTAAGTCAGCAGGCGGGGTAATCACCACCGCCTCACCCATCGCCATGCCTGGCGAGGCGGCAACGCCTTTAAACATTGCCTGGCCGCCCGCAAGCGCCGGGCGCATTAGGTTGCCGGTCGCCAACGCATGGGCCAATACACCTGCCAACTGAGCGGCCATGGTGACCAAAAAGGCTTCGTCTTCATCGTCGTAGCGGCGCTTTTCGGCTTGCTGAACCACCAGCACGCCCAGCATATGGCGCTGATGAATAATCGGCACACCCAAAAAGCTGGAGTAGCGCTCCTCGCCGGTGGCTTCAAAGTAGCGGAATTGCGGGTGGGTCTGGGCGTCTTCGAGGTTAAGCGGCTCACTGCGCTTAGCCACTAAGCCCACTAGGCCTTCACCTAATGGCAGTACGACGCGCCCAACAGCCTGGGTGCGCAGGCCAATGGTCTCCATCAATACCAGCGACTCAAGCTCTTTGTCGTAGAGGTAGAAAGAGCACACATCGGTCTGCATCGCCTTACGAATTCGACGTACCATTGTGGACAGCGCGGCATTGAGGTTGCGCGCGCCGTTCACTTCCTGAATCACCCGGCGCAACACCTCAAGCATGGACGTTTTACTTTTCACTGTTATTTGCCTCGCTGAGGAATTTCTTGGCAAACTGCCGCCGCCCTACCTTGGGCAGCGGCGTGTCGCCCTAATCGTCATCCTGTGCCAGGCGCTGAACGCGGGGAGACAATTCTCGCAACGCGCGCCGATACACCTCTCTTTTAAAAGGTACTACCTGCCCTAGCGGGTACCAGTAGCTCACCCACCGCCACCCATCAAATTCAGGTGTTGGGGTTGCCGTCATACAGATTTGGCTTTCCTGGCAACGAATTTTAAGTAAAAACCACTTTTGCTTCTGGCCTATGCAGACCGGACGCGAATGTGTGCGAATCATGCGTCGTGGCAGACGGTAGCGTAGCCAGCCCCGGGTGCAGGCAACAATATCAACATCACCGGCGGTTAAGCCGATCTCTTCGTAAAGCTCACGAAAAAGTGCTTGTTGTGGCGTCTCGCTTGCATTGATGCCCCCCTGGGGAAATTGCCACGCATTTTGTCCTACCCGACGCGCCCAAAGCAGCTGCCCCTGGCTATTGGCAATGATAATGCCAACATTGGGGCGAAAGCCGTCAGCGTCGATCACGGACATCACCTTCATAAATTTTCAGTTGTCCCCATTTTTCCACAAGGGAGACAAACGTATCAATACAATATAACGCTAAGTGATGAATGGCTGCGGCGCGTTGGTGGGAATGAGGTGGCGACTCTGCGATAATCCGCCTCCGCTATTTGCCTAATTAGCGCTTATTTCACCACTACTATTCGCCTACTATCACTGACTAAAAAAGGGGAGCGCCGTGAGTCTGGCCATATTCGATTTGGATAATACGCTGCTATCCATCGACAGCGATCATGCCTGGGGCGAGTTTTTACTCGAACAAGGGGCTGTCGACCCGGTCGCTTACCGGGAAGCCAATGAGCGTTTTATGGCCGATTACAACGCGGGTACGCTGGATATGGCCGCCTTTTTAGAAATGGCGCTTAAGCCTCTAGCCGATAACACTCCTGAGCAGCTTGCTGCCTGGCATCAGCAGTTTATGGTCAGCAAAATCGAGCCCAGCATTCTACCCAAAGCGGAAGAGCTGCTGGCCCGTCACCGCACTAAAGGCGACACGCTGCTGATTATTACCGCCACTAACCGCTTTATTACCGCGCCGATTGCAGAGCGCTTGGGTGTCGATCACTTGATCGCGGTGAATCCGGAAGTGGAACAGGGCCGTTACACGGGGCGTGTTTCTGGCACGCTGAGCTACCGCGAAGGCAAAGTCACTCGCCTGGAGCATTGGCTGAAAGACCAAGACCTGAGCATGGAAGGCGCCTGGTTCTACAGCGACTCGCACAATGACTTACCGCTATTAGAAAAAGTCGAGCACCCCGTTGCGGTAGACCCAGACGACACCCTGCGCAAAGTCGCCGAAGAGCGCCAATGGCGGATTATGAGCTTGCGGGATTGAAGTGAGTATTGAAGCGTAAAAAAACCCCTGAAAGCCATGCTTACAGGGGTTTTTTACGTTGACTGCCGCTCATCTAAAAGCGTCAGCAGGCGCGTTTAACCGAGCAGGTGCTCGACCGCAGCACGCTCTTCGCGCAGTTCTTTCTCGGTGGCTTTCATCTTCTCTTCGCTGAAGGCATCGATTTCGAAGCCTTGAACGATTTCATACTTGCCACCCTGACAGCGAACCGGGTAGGAGTAGATGATGCCTTCTTCAATGCCATAGCTGCCGTCAGACGGAATCGCCATGCTGACGATGCCTTTGGAGCCCAGCGCCCAGTCGTGCATGTGGTCGATGGCGGAAGAGGCAGCAGAGGCGGCAGAAGAAGCGCCACGTGCTTTGATGATGGCCGCGCCGCGCTGTTGCACGGTGGGGATGAAGTCGTTTTCGTACCAGTCGCGCTCAACCAGATCGAATGCTGCTTTGCCGTCGACTTTGCACTGGGCCAGATCCGGATACTGAGTGGCACTGTGGTTGCCCCAGATGATCATGTTTTCGACGTCAGTGACGTGCTTGCCGGTTTTCTGTGCCAGCTGGGTCAGGGCGCGGTTGTGGTCCAGACGCGTCATCGCGGTGAACTGGCCTGCGTCCAGGTCCGGCGCGTTGCAGGAAGCAATCAGCGCGTTGGTGTTAGCCGGGTTACCCACGACCAGCACTTTCACATCACGACTAGCGTGGTCGTTCAGCGCTTTACCTTGAACGGAGAAGATCGCGGCGTTGGCTTCCAGCAGATCTTTACGCTCCATGCCTGGGCCACGCGGACGCGCACCTACCAACAGGGCGAAGTCAGCGTCTTTGAACGCGACGTTCGGGTCATCAGTCGCGACGATGTCTTGAACCAGCGGGAAAGCACAGTCATTAACTTCCATTACCACGCCGTTCAGGGCGTCCATTGCCTGGGGAATTTCCAGCAGCTGGAGAATGACAGGCTGATCCGGCCCCAACATGTCGCCAGCGGCGATGCGGAAAATAAGAGAGTAGCTGATCTGACCGGCGCCGCCGGTAATCGCAATACGTACTGGATCTTTCATCATTGCTCCTTGATAGGTTCGCCTAGGGATGGTTCTCGCCTGAGGGGTGGCTCAACAGAACTCAAGACGCAAAGATGGTATGCCCAGTTGGGCAAAAACTCAATCAGACAAGAGACGACTACCCATTTACCGTACCTACCATTCTCGTCGCGGCCTGCCACTCGCTGCAAAGGCCGAGTTGCGCTATGGTATCTTCGGCTTAATGCCCTCCTTTCTTGTAATGCTAAGGACATGGACGCCCCCATGCGACGAATTCCCTTCTCTTATGCCTTGGCTAGCCTACTGGTGCTGGCGTTGGTGATATGGCTCGCTTTTGGTAATTTTCAGCGTTTTCAGACCACGGCACCGGAAGCTGCCCCCCGTAACGAATCGGGGCCACGGGTCGAAGTGGTAGAACAGCAGAGTACGCCGTTTATTCCCCAACAGATCATTCAAGGCCAGTTGACCGCTGAACGCGAAACCACCCTGCGTGCCAACGTCGCAGGCTTTGTGGCCGAAAAGCCGGTTGCCCAAGGTAGCCGCGTTAAGGCGGGCGATACGCTGCTGGTACTGGATAACGACGCCCTGCCTGAACAACTGCAGCAGGCCCGGGACGAGCTAGCGGTGGCTGAAGCGGAGTATGCCGGGGCACGCAACCTGCGCCAGCGGGAGCTGATTTCGCAGCCCGAGCTTTTGCGCCTGCAGAGTTCTCTCAGCGCCAGCGCCGCCTCGGTGGCCCAACTGCAGAAGCAACTGGATGACAGCCGCCCCAATGCGCCTTTTGATGGTGTGATCGATCGCGTGCAGGTAGAGGTAGGCGACCTGTTACAGCCCGGAGAAGAGTGGGCCCAGTTGGTGGACGACCGCCGCTTGAAGGGCGCCGCCTGGGTGTCTCAGCAGCAGGTAGGCGATTTGAGCGAGGGATTGCCTGTCACCGCACGATTACTCAATGGCGACCACCTTGAAGGCGAGCTGACTTTTATCAGCCACCGCGCAGAAGAGGCCACGCGTACCTTTTATATCGAAGCCACGCTGGATAACCCGGCGGGTAAACGTCTTGCCGGTGGTAGCGCGGAACTGACAATTACGCTGCCGCCCCGCCAGGTGCACACCCTGTCACCCGCCCTGCTCAGTTTGAACAGTGAGGGCCAACTGGCCGTCAAACATCTGGATGAGGACGATCAGGTACAGCAGACCGCCATCGAACTGGTGAGCGCCGATATACAGCGCGCCTATGTAACCGGCCTACCCGACCCGCTGCGCCTCATTACGCTAGGCGCGGGCATGGTGGATATCGGCGAAACGGTGACACCGGTACCTGCTGAAGACGCCATTATTTCGCAACCGCAAGCCGGACAGGAAAGCGTTCATGCGCCAGTTGATTAATGCGGCGCTAGACCACACCCGCACGACACTTCTTCTGTTGGTGAGCCTGCTGCTGGCGGGCATCGCTGCCTGGCAGATGATCCCTAAAGAAGCCAACCCCGACGTCACCATTCCAATGATTTACGTTTCGCTGTCGTTGGAGGGTGTGAGCCCCGAGGATGGCGAGCGGCTGCTGATCCGCCCCATGGAGCAGGAACTGCGCGGCATTGAAGGACTGCGCAAGTTTACCGCCCAGTCCAGCGAAGGCCATGGCTCGATTACGCTGGAGTTCGACCCTGGCTTTGACCCCGATACCGCGCTGACCGACGTGCGTGATCGCGTGGATATCGCCCGTAGCGAGCTGCCTGACGAGGCCGATGAGCCACGAGTCATGGAAGTCAACGTCTCGGAATTTCCGGTATTGACTATCGGCCTCTCCGGGCAACTGGATACCCGCGAACGCATGACGATTGCCCGGCGACTGCAGGAGGAGATCGAAGGCATCGCCGATGTGCTGGAAGTGGACATAGCCGGTGAGCGGGAAGACCTGCTGGAAATCGTCGTAGATCCGCTGGTGCTCGAGAGCTATGGGGTCGATTTCGACACGCTGTTCAACCAGGTGTCGCGCAATAACCGCTTGGTGGCAGCAGGCAGTTTGGATACTGGCGCGGGGCGCTTGGCCTTAAAAGTCCCCGGCATTATTGAGTCCCTTGACGATGTCATGAATATGCCGGTCAAGGTGGATGAGGATCGCGTCGTCACCTTTGGTGATGTGGCGTGGATCAACCCTACCTACAAAGACCCCGAAGGCTTTGCCCGTATTGATGATCAGCTTGCGGTGGTACTGGAAGTTTCCAAACGTGCCGGGGCCAATATCATCGCCACCATTGGCGCGGTACGTGAGCGCCTGGCAGAAGCCGATGATTTATTGCCCGAGCAGCTTCGCTTCACCACTATTCTCGATGAGTCGACCACCGTTGAAAATATGCTCTCCGAGCTGCTCAACAACGTACTCACCGCCGTGGTACTGGTACTGATTGTGGTGGTCGCGGTGATGGGCTGGCGCATGGCACTGTTGGTAGGCCTGACCATCCCCGGCGCCTTCTTGACCGGCATCCTGCTGGTGTGGGCATTTGGGTTTACGCTCAATATCGTGGTGCTGTTTGCGCTGATTTTAGTGGCTGGTATGTTGGTCGACGGTGCGATTGTGGTGAGTGAACTTGCCGACCGCTATCTCCACGATGGTCAAACGCCCCATCAAGCATGGCTCAATGCTGCCTCGCGAATGAGTTGGCCGGTGATTGCCTCGACGGCCACTACGCTAGCGGTTTTTATTCCCCTGCTGTTCTGGCCCGGCGTGGTCGGTCAGTTTATGAAGTACCTGCCCGCTACGGTGATTCTATGCCTGCTGGCATCGCTGGCCATGGCGCTGGTGTTCTTGCCTACCTTAGGGTGCTTGTTTACCCGCACCGACACGAAACAATCAACGGCTAACAATGAAGAGGCCACAACCTCCTTCGGGCGCGGCTATCGCCACCTGCTGACCAGACTGCTTAAGCACCCTGCCTGGGTGCTGCTGGTCACCGTGTTATTGATGGTGTTGCTGTATACCGGCTATGCGCGTTTCAACCACGGTGTCGACTTTTTCCCCAACGTAGAGCCTGATAGTGCCCAGGTATTGGTACGCGCCCGCGGCGACTTCTCCGCCGTGGAGACCGATGCCATCGTCCAGCGGGTAGAGGCGAAGCTATCCGGCATGAGCGAAGTGAGAGCGCTTTATGCGCGCTCGTTTGCAGTGCCTAACGAGCAGATGGGTAGTGATGTGATTGGCATGCTGCAGTTCCAGTTTATCGACTGGCATGAGCGGCGCCCTGCCCAGGCTATTCTGGATGATATGGCCGAGCGCGCTCGGGATATTCCCGGCATTACCCTGGAGTTCCAGGAGCAGGAAATGGGCCCTGGCGGCGGAAAACCCATCGTACTGGAGGTGAGCGCTACGAATCCTGACGTCGCTGATGCAGGCGTTAACCAGTTAGCCCAATTAATGCGTGAACTGGGTGGTTTTACCGACATTCAGGATAACCGCAGCCTACCCGGCGTGGAGTGGCAGGTGAATGTGGACCGCGAAGCCGCGGCGCGCATGGGCACCGATGTCACGACCATCGGTAGCGCGGTGCAACTGCTGACCACGGGCCTGCAGGTGGCGAGCTATCGCCCGCCCGAAGTCAGTGACGAAGTGGATATCCGCGTTCGCCTGCCGCAAAACTGGCGCTCCCTGGATCAGTTAGAGCGCTTGACCATCAACACCCAGCGGGGTCAGGTGCCTATCTCGCACTTTGTGACCCTTGAACCGGCACCCAAGGTGGGCACCCTTAACCGTATCGACGGCCGCCGGGCGATTACCATCGATGCGGATCTCGCTCCCGGCTTTCTTGCCGATGAGCGCCTGCGTGCGCTGCTAGAGGCAGGTCGCGATAGCCTGCCTGACGGCTTAATGGTCAATGTGGCTGGCGAGCAGGAGGATCAGCAGGAGTCGATGCAGTTCCTGGCCAGCGCGTTCATGATTGCTATTGGCCTGATGGCGCTGATTCTGGTCACTCAGTTCAACAGTTTCTATCAGGCGGGATTGGTGCTTTCGGCGATTGTGTTCTCCACCGCGGGTGTGCTGATGGGCCTGCTGATTACCGGCCAAGCTTTCGGCATTGTCATGGTGGGGATGGGCGTGATTGCCCTGGCGGGTATCGTGGTGAATAACAATATCGTGTTGATCGACACCTACAACGAGCTGCGCGGCCAAGGCATGACGCCCGGCGAGGCCGCCCTGGAAGCGGGTTGCTTACGCCTTCGCCCGGTGCTGTTAACGGCGATTACCACGGTGTTAGGTCTGATGCCGATGGTGCTGGGGATCAATGTCGATCTGTTTACCCCTGCCCTTGGCTTTAATGCGCCCTCCGCCCAGTGGTGGACGCAAATGTCGAGCGCCATCGCTGGCGGCCTCACCTTCGGCACCGCACTAACGCTGCTGCTTACCCCCTGCATGCTGGTGATCGGGGGTAAACGGCGATGACACCCAGCCCCTGGAGCCCGACTTGTCGGGCGATCAGGCCATCGTGTAGCACTCACACTCGGCGCTCCGATCCTTGCTGATCGCGCAATGAATTGCGCTCCTACCGGACGATAGTGATTCGTTAAGCGGGGGCTTTGGCGTGCTCGGGGCTATGGGCGGCGTGCAAGCGCGCGATCAGCTGGTCTTCCAGCGCGAAGCGTTCGGTAAGGCCACGCGCCAGACGGTCGATCCAGGCAGGCAAACGGGCAATATTTTGCTCGCAGCTAAGGGTAGAGCCGAAATCGGTATCAAACTCCAGAACCATCTCGGTTGACATTTCCAGACGCTCAAGCAGCTTCTCTGCGATAACCAGCGCAGCATCATCGCCAAAGGCCTGCGCCTCTTCCGACAGCTGAGGATAGATTTCGAAGTGCCCAGCGCTGATGTAATCCATCAATAGCTCGCTGAAGGCATCAATAGGTGATTTGCTCACCGCTTCCAGTTCAGCGTCACATGCCTCTTTCAGCTCAATGAAGCTGACTAACAGCTGACGACGCTGATCCAGCCAGCGGTCGATCAGGGTATGTACGCCTCCCCAGCGCTCCAGGGCATTTTTGCAATCTTCGAGCATGGGGTTTCTCCTTAAACTCACCGATTTAACGACCATTAGCCGGTCTAAATAACGAATAGGCTTAGAGTCGCGCCTCCACCTACCTCTGTCAATCCCAGCGGGTGCGGTTTCCTTGGTACGAAAGGTTCATTAATAATAACCCTTTCTTCTATGCCTACTAACTAGCGTTTTCATGCTAATCGTCATGACTTAACCCTGACTGAAATGATGCTCTCACTTTAGCACCAGCATTGCGAGCAAAGCCGTATGTAAGTATGCCGGGCAAATAACTCACCGGGCCGTCCCTTATGACGACACCACTTTCTCGATAGGCTATAACATGGCTTGTTCTAATCGAGCAGCGACCAAATAGTCGCAGCTTTTGTTGTTCTAAACGATAGTTTTCAGCAAGATAATGTTCGTTAAAAATGCGGCAAGGGTTAATTAAAACAAGGAACTCACTATGAAAATGATATCCCGCTTTGGCCTTGGCTTACTGCTCTCTTCAAGCGTGCTGACCGCGCAAGCTGAAGACGTCAAAATTGGCATGATCACCACCCTTTCAGGCGGCGGCTCGCATCTGGGCGTGGACGTTCGCGACGGCTTCATGCTGGCGCTGGAGCAGTCTGGCCGCGACGATGTGGAAGTGTTGATTCAGGATGATGCTAGACGCCCTGACTTGGCGCGCAGTTTGTCCAATGAATTTATACAGCGTGATGACGTTGATATTCTCACCGGCATCATCTGGTCCAACCTGGCGATGGCGGTGGTGCCTTCCGTTACCCGCCAAGGCACCTTCTACCTCTCCCCCAATGCGGGCCCTTCCGACCTGGCTGGTCGTATGTGCCACGAGAACTACTTCAACGTGGCCTATCAGAACGACAACCTGCATGGCGCCATGGGCGCCTATATGCGCGAACAGGGCTATGAGCGCCCGATCATTATGGCCCCCAACTATCCGGCGGGTACCGATGCGCTCGCGGGCTTCAAGCACCTTTATGAAGGTGAGGTCGTTGGCGAGCTTTACACCCAAATGGGTCAGACCGACTATGCGGCTGAAATCGCCCAGATTCGCGATAGCGATGCCGACAGCCTGTTCTTCTTCTTACCTGGCGGCATGGGTATCTCGTTCATGAAGCAGTGGGAAAGCTCGGGCGTTGACATGCCGATCTTTGGCGCGGCGTTCTCGTTTGATGAAATTCTTATCAAAGCGGTAGGCAGTGCAGCGATTGGTGCACGCAACACTTCGCTATGGGCCTACGACCTGGAGAATGAAGCCAACGACCGCTTTGTAGAGGGCTTCCAAGCCGCCTATGACCGCATGCCGACGCTCTACGCGGCACAAGGTTACGACACCGCCAACCTGATTCTCAGCGCGTTGGAAACTGCCCACCCCGATGACAAAGATGCCTTCCGCGAAGCACTGCGGGCCGCTGACTTTGATAGCGTGCGCGGTGAGTTCCGCTTTGGCCCCAACCAGCATCCCATCCAGGATATTTATGTACGTGAAGTGGTGGAAGGTGATGATGGCGAGCCCACCAATCGCCTGATCGGTGTGGCGATTGAAGATATCCAGGATGTCTACTACGAGCAGTGCGAAATGTAAGCTGGCCTCGGCTGGGTGCGTGCACCCAGCCATTTCTCTTCACCTTCGTCAAGGTTAACCAACGTGTCCGTTACCCTGCTAATCGAGCAACTACTTAACGGCGTTCAGCTAGGCACGATGCTGTTTTTGATGGCCAGCGGCCTCACCCTGGTGTTCGGGGTGATGGGGCTAATCAATCTTGCCCACGGCTCTTTTTATATGGTGGGGGCCTACGCCACGGCGGCGGTCACTGCTTCAACGGGCTCATTTTTAATTGGCCTTGGGGCTGGCATGGCTGCCGCCGCGATGGTCGGCGCGTTGGTAGAGTTGCTGGTGATACGTCGACTTTATCACCGCCCTCACCTTGACCAGGTATTGGCGACCTTTGCACTGATACTGATTTTTTCCGAAGGCACGCGCTGGATTTTCGGTTCGTCGCCGATGCGGCTCAGCCCGCCTTCCTGGCTAACCGGGTTTGTTACCCTGCCCGGCGATACTCGCTATCCCATCTACCGACTAATGCTGATTGGCGTGGGCATTGTTATTTCGATTGCCCTTTACGTTTTGATCTCGAAAACGCGCTTAGGCATGCGCATTCGGGCCGGAGAAAGTGACCGCGAAATGATTGGTGCGCTGGGGGTGAATATTTCAAAGTTGTATACCGTCGTGTTTGCCTTGGGCGCGGGCTTGGCAGGCTTAGCCGGTGCATTGGTTGGTGCGCTGCAGTCGGTTCAAGTAGGCATGGGCGAGCCGGTGCTGATTCTGGCCTTCGTGGTCATCGTGATCGGCGGTATCGGCTCGATCAAGGGCGCGCTGTTCGGGGCGCTGCTGGTGGGGGTTGTCGATACCTTGGGGCGCGTCTACCTGCCGCTGTTTTTCCAAACATTCATGCCGCCTTCCGAAGCCACTGGGGTCGGTTCTTCACTGGCTGCGATGCTGATCTATATCCTCATGGCCGTCATCCTCGCGTTCAAGCCCAAGGGACTGTTTGCTGCCAATGACTAATACCACTTCCCTTTCCAAGAACGCTGCGCCAGTCACCGACGCGGATAGCCACTTCGACCGCAAAGGCCTGGTCCAGATGATTCTGCTCGGCCTGCTGCTGTTACTGCCTGTGGCGGCCTATTTTTTGGGTCACACCTATTACGTCAATCTGGCCTCGCGAGTCACCATCATTGCCATGGCGGCCGTCGGGCTCAACCTGGCAATTGGCTATGGCGGCATGGTGAGCTTCGGTCATGCAGCCTATTTTGGTCTGGGTGGCTATGTGGCAGGCATCAGCGCCTACCATGCCTTCGACTTGACGCCCTTCATGAGCTGGCCCTTCAGCGTGCCGGGCAGCGATAGCCTGTTGGTAGTATGGCTGGCCGCTGTGGTTCTGTGCGCCCTGCTGGCTCTGGCGATCGGCGCCATTTCGCTGCGCACCACCGGGGTCTACTTCATTATGATCACCCTCGCCTTTGCTCAGATGATCTACTACTTTGCCAACTCCTGGCCCACCTACGGCGGTCAGGATGGATTGCCTATTTACATACGCAACACCCTGCCTCTGGTTGATAGCACGGATGCGTTGACCTATTTCCTCATCTGTTTCACCGGGCTGGTGTTTGCGATGGCGCTGACTTCGCGGCTGATGAAATCGCGCTTTGGCGCCGCGCTGACCATGGCTCGGCTGAATGACGTACGACTGGCAACGGCGGGGGTCAGCCCGTATCCCATTCGTCTGGTAGCTTTTGTTATCTCTGCGGCGATTACCGGGCTTGCTGGAGCGCTTTACGCGGACCTGAACGGGTTCGTCAGCCCGTCGATGCTCAGTTGGCACTTCTCCGGCGAGCTAATGGTGATCGTCATCCTGGGGGGTGTGGGGCGCCTTTATGGCCCGCTGGCCGGGGCGGTGCTGTTTGTGATGATGGAAACTTTGCTAGGTGGAATCACCGAGTACTGGCAGCTCTTTTTGGGGCTGGTGCTGCTTGGCGTCGTGCTTTTTGCCAAGCACGGTGTCATGGGTTGGCTGGCAGGGAGTGAGCGCAATGAGTGACGCTATCCTTTCACTGCAAAATTTGCATAAGCGTTTTGGCGCGTTACAGGCGACCAACGATGTCTCGCTGGATCTTAGGCCAGGTGAAATCCATGCCCTGATTGGCCCCAACGGCGCGGGTAAATCGACGCTGATCGGGCAGATTGCCGGTAGCCTGCGCCCCGACGAGGGCCGCGTCTATCTAGCTGACACCGATATCACCACTATGAGCATAGCCGAGCGCGCACGTCTTGGGCTGGGACGGAGCTTTCAGGTGTCATCGCTGGCTGAGCCGCTTTCGGTGATGCGCAATGTGATGATGGGCGTTCAAGCGCTTCAGAGTCACAGTTTTCGGTTCTGGAAACCCGTCGCCAGGGATCAACAGCTGCTAAAGCCAGCTTATGAGGCGCTGGAACGGATGCAGCTCAGCCACCGCGCCTGGACACCGGTATTCGAGCTTTCCCACGGCGAGCGTCGCCAGGTGGAAGTCGCCTGCGCTCTGGCACTTAAGCCTCGCGCCCTGCTGCTGGATGAGCCCATGGCGGGCCTGGGCCCAGAGGGTTCAGCAAAGCTAACCGAGCTGCTCGAGGCACTGAAGCTGGAAGTGCCCATTCTTCTGATCGAACACGATATGGAAGCGGTCTTTCGTTTGGCTGACCGTATTTCGGTGCTGGTCTCTGGCAGCGTCATCGCCCATGGCGACAGCCAGACAATTAAGCAGGACCCGCGCGTTCGGGAAGCTTACCTGGGAGATTCTGATGCTTAAAGTTGCTGATATTGAGACGTTTTATGGCCCTTCCCAGGCGCTATTCGGCGTGACGTTCGAGGTCGCGGCCGGTGAAATGGTTGCCTTGATGGGCCGCAATGGCATGGGCAAGACCACCACTATCCGCTCGATCTTTGGGCTGACCCCAGCTAGCCGCGGCACAATTGTGTTCGAGTCGCAGAACATACGTCGTCTGCCCGCTTACCGCATCGCCAAGGCGGGGCTTGGCTTGGTGCCGGAGGGTCGTCGCTGCTTTCCTAACCTATCGGTACGCGAAAACCTGCTGGTCACGGCCCGCCCGGGCGAGTGGACGCTGGAGAAAGTGGAAACATTATTTCCGCGCCTGGAAGAGCGCCGCGCACAAATGGCCAAAACGCTCTCTGGCGGCGAACAGCAGATGCTGGCCATTGGCCGTGCGCTAATGACCAACCCGCGCCTGCTGGTGCTGGATGAGGCCACCGAGGGTCTGGCACCGGTGATTCGCCAGGAAATCTGGCGGGCGATTCGTCTGCTCAAGGAGCAGGGGCAGGCTACCCTGCTGGTCGATAAGTCGTTAAGCGAAATCCTGCCCATCGCTGACCGCTGCACCATCCTGGAAAAAGGCTGCACGGTGTGGGACGGCAAGCCCGCCGCGCTGGACAGCGCTATTCGCGACCGATACCTGGGTGTTTAGGCGTGAAACGCTTTAATCCACTCAACGAAGCAGTCATCGTTTAGATAGTGCTCAAGAATCGAGAAGTGGTCTACGTCAGGAAGTAGCTGCTGAGTCACTGTTTGGCCTTGCTTGCTCAAATGCTCAGCGTAGCTGCTCATTTGCCACTCAAACTCTTCAGACTCCCCTGCTCCAGCCACCAGCTTAATAGGCGCAGGCACCCGGCACGGCAACCATAACGGGCTGAACTCCTGCACATCGCGACCGCTAAGCTGAAGCTTGGGCTGTAGCCACGACCATGGAAATGGCCGTAGGTCGTATAATCCGCTGATACAGAGCGCGCCGCGAATCAGTTGATTTGGCAACCCAAAGGCACCTTCCCAATCCGTCGACATCAGCATGGCGCAGAGATGCCCGCCCGCCGAATGTCCCGAAATACTTAGCTGTTCCGGATCGACACCCACTTCAGGGGCATGCTTGTAGAGGTAGGCAATCGCGGCCTGACTCTGCCGTACCAGCTCGCTAAAGCGTACCTGCGGGCAGAGCGCGTAGTTAACCACCGCGACAGTGATACCGGCTTTTACCAGATCATCGACAATAAAGCTGAATTCACGATGGCTCAGCGAGCGCCAATAGCCGCCGTGGAAGAACACATGCACCGGGGCTTTTGGATGCTCGTCATGAGATGCATCAGCATGAGGTGCATCGGCATGAAAGATATCCATGCGCTCAGCAAGCGTTGGACCATAAGGCAGATCGAGCGTTGTGCGATGGTTGGCTCTTGATGCTGCGCTGCGCTCACGCCACGCCTTTACCAACACCAACGGGTCTCGCCCCATCATCGGGTCGTAGGCGCGGTCGATCTCTTCCTGAGTCGTGAAATGTCGATAAAGCATGCCGATCTCCTTATAGCTGCCTTACGGCTAACCCCGGCTTTTAAAAAACAGCATCCGTAACGGGGCGATGGCCAGAATGGCAAAACCGATCAGCGTCCAGGCGGGTAGCGAGAGGCCTAACAGCGAGAAATCGATATTAGCGCACTCCCCCGAGCCGGTCAGCACCATGGCCACCACCTCCTGCATGGGCAGGATGTCCATCATGTAATCAAGCCCAGGGCCGCAGGAAGGCACCTCATCGGCAGGCAAGCCTTGCAGCCACACATGACGCCCGGCGATAAAGGCACCGGTGCCTACGGCAGCCAGCGCCAGCACTCCGTAAATTACTTTACCGACCCGCCCGGCCGGGCTATGAATGGCGGCAATGGCAAACACAATGCCCGCCGCGATCACCGCGACACGCTGGAAGATGCATAGCGGGCAAGGCTCAAACCCACCGATATGCTCCAGGCCAAGCGCCACCGCCATCATTAAAACGCAGAAGGCCAAACCGGCCAGGGCAACCGAACGATATGTAGGCAGGATCATTGATGAGCCTCAGATGGCAACGCGGACAAGGCCCGGGACTCGCGCGCCTTGGCGAAATAAGCCTCTAGAAACGCTTCAAAGGTTTCATTATCAGCGGCTTCAATATCGCGCTGCTGCTGGTGCGAGGTTTCAATCAGTTGAGCAAGTAGCGCTTCACGGCTGCGCTGCATAGGTTCTGCTTTCAGCTGCTCCGCCTGCTCCTGGGCCAGGCTAAGCATTAAATCACTTAGCGAGCCGCCGTTCGCTTTGAGCCGTTCGAGCACCTGTGCTGATGGCGTTAGCGAAGGGTCTGCTAGGCGTGGAGCGAGTTCTGCCAGTGCGTCAGCATGAGGGCTTCCCTCTTCGACGGCATCTAATAGGCGGGCGACTTCACCCATCTCGGCAAATATTTGTTCGCCCCATTCACGCACCGACGTCGCTTCACCATGATTAAACAGCTTAAGCGCAGGGTCGCGGCCACGCTCGACTACCCAGCGACGGTTGTCGTCCAAGCGGTCACACTCTTCATCGGAGATCCAGGGGCTGTCGCTGAGTAGGCACCACATCAAGAAGGTGTCCACAAAGCGCATCTGGGTTTCGGTTACGCCGAGAGGGTCGAAAGGATTGAGATCGAGACAGCGCACTTCGATGTACTCCACACCGCGGGCTTCGAGGGCCTGGCTGGGGGTTTCGTTGTGCTTGGCGACACGCTTGGGGCGAATATCACTGTAGTACTCGTTTTCGATCTGCAGAATATTGGCGTTTAGCTGGCGCCATTCGCCATCAACATTAACGCCCATTTTCTCGTAGTCCGGCCATGGCGACGAGATGGCATGACGCAGGGTATTGACGTAATTCGATAGCGAGTTAAAACAAATTTTGAGCTGCGACTGAACCTTGTTTTGATAGCCCAGATCGGACATACGTAGCGTCGTCGCGTAGGGCGCAAAATAGGTGTCGTCGCTGAGTGACTGCAGCTTTTCAGGCACTTTTTTGTCGTCAGGCAAAAAACTTTTATCGATGGCGGGTGAAGCGCCGAAAAGATACAGCAACAGCCAACTATGGCGGCGGAAGTGGCGGATCATGCCGAAATAGCGAGTGGAGCGGTAATCGTTAAATGGGATGTTGGTGGCTTTTTCCAGCTCACGCAGGGCGTGCCACATGTCATCGGGCAACGATACGTTGTAGTGAACGCCGGCAATCGCCTGCATGATGCGGCCGTAGCGCATGTCTAGCCCTTTGCGGTAAACATGCTTCATGGTGCCCACATTGGAGCAGCCGTAATCGGCAATCGGCACGCTGTCATTACCTGAGAGCCGTGATGGCATACTGCCAGGCCAGATCCATTCATCCTGCAGGTGGTGATAAGTAAAGGTATGCAGGTCAGACAGAAACGACAGCGCTTCACTCGGGTCGGAGTAAACCGGCGTGATGTACTCAAGCAACGACTCTGAGTAGTCGGTAGTGATATGCGGATGCGTTAATTTAGAGCCTAAGGCATGCGGGTGCGGCGTTTGGGCAATGTGTCCATTGGCATCAACCCGCAGCCCCTCTTTTTCAAGCCCACGACGCAGGCGGCCCAACCGACCAAGGCGCGCGCTGGGGATTAGGCGTTCAACTTGCGCGGTCAGCGCGGATGGCACAGTGAGTGGTTCAGGCAAGGTGAACACTCCTTGTCAGTAAAGCCCGCTGTGAGCGGACCTTGGTGTAGTCAGGTGGCATCGCCATCATCGCTGTCTCAAAATAGAAAACAGGATATGGCGGCAACCGTGTTTTTTTCAAGATATGGCTTTTTTCAAGGTACAGCTATTTTAAGGCGCGCGACTATTTGCCGCCGCGTGCTTTTAGCAACGCAGCACCGAGCGCGCCCATGGGCGCTTCCGCTTCAGCAGGCTTAGCGCTATGACGCTGGCCGCGAGACGATTTACGGTTTGCATTATGCTGATCCGTAGGCGAGCCATTGTTTTTGTTAGCACCGCCCCTAGTATCGTTTTCAGCCTCCGGCTGATCATCCAGACGCATGGATAGCCCAACCCGCTTGCGGGGAATATCAATGCTCATGACTTTAACCGTCACAATATCCCCCGCCTTGACCACACTGCGTGGGTCGTCGATAAAGCGGTCCGACAGTGCTGAGATATGCACCAAGCCATCCTGATGGACACCGATATCCACAAAAGCACCAAAGTGTGTCACGTTAGTGACCGTGCCTTCGAGCACCATTGAAGGTTTAAGATCGTTAAGTGTTTCGACCCCTTCGCGGAACTCGGCGGCTTTAAATTCTGGGCGCGGATCGCGGCCAGGCTTATCCAGCTCTTTCAAGATATCGCTCACCGTGGGCACACCAAAGCGCTCATCGGCAAAGTCGGCAGGCTTTAACGCTTTTAGCGCAGCGCTATCGCCGATCAAACCGCGAACTTCCCGACCGCTCTGCTTGGCGATTCGCTCTACCAAGGGGTAGGCCTCAGGGTGAACGGCGCTGGCATCCAGGGGGTTGTCGGCATTGTGAATGCGCAGGAAACCAGCGCACTGTTCAAAGGTTTTCGCGCCCAGTCGGCTAACTTCTAGCAGCTCTTTACGGCTCTTGAAGGCGCCCTTGACGTTGCGCTGAGCAACGATATTTTCGGCCAACGCAGCACTTAACCCCGCCACTCGCGAAAGCAGTGCACTGGAGGCGGTGTTGAGATCGACGCCCACAGCGTTAACACAGTCTTCAATCACGACTTCCAGGCTACGCGATAGCTGCACCTGGGAGACATCGTGCTGATACTGGCCCACCCCAATCGATTTGGGTTCGATTTTAACCAGCTCGGCCAGCGGGTCTTGGAGACGACGGCCGATGGAGACAGCACCACGAACAGTAACGTCGAGATCGGGCATTTCCCGTGAAGCATACTCAGAAGCTGAGTAGACCGACGCCCCCGCCTCCGAGACCATCACTTTACTTAAGCGATACTCAGGCGCCAGGGCTTTAAGCAACTCGCCCGCCAGCTTATCGGTTTCGCGGCTGGCGGTGCCATTACCCACGGCAATTAATTGCACGCCATGCTGTTTCGCTAATTTAGCGAGCACGCTGAGGGACTCGTCCCAGCGGTTTTGTGGCGCGTGCGGGTAGATGGTGGTGTGGTCGACAAACTGCCCGGTGGCATCGATCACTGCGACCTTACAGCCGGTGCGCTGACCGGGGTCGATGGCAAGCGTCACTTTCTGCCCCGCCGGTGCCGCCAGAAGCAGATCTTTCAGGTTGGCTGCAAAAACCTCGATCGCTGTGAGCTCGGCCTGTTCGCGTAAGCGGCCCAGCAGCTCGGTCTCAAGCGCAGTGTAAAGCTTAACGCGCCAAGTCCAGCGCCCCACTTCGGCTAGCCATTTATCCGCCGCGCGCCCCTGGTCACTGATACCGAAGTGCCTGGCAATCGTGACCTGGGCGGGATGCACTGGGGCTTCCTCTTCACCGGGCAGGCGAATCGACAGGCTCAACACGCCTTCATTACGCGCCCGAAACATCGCCAGGGCACGGTGTGACGGCGCTTTGGCGAGTTTTTCGTCGTGCTCGAAGTAGTCTGAGAATTTGGCGCCCTCCTGCTGCTTACCCTCCAGCACGCGGGCGCTGAGTTCGCCCTCTTGCCAAAGTCGTTCACGCAGCTGGCCGATCAGTTCGGGGTCTTCCGCGAAGCGCTCCATCAATATCTGCTTGGCGCCATCCAGGGCGGCCTTGGCATCCTCGATGGCGGGGATATCACCCTCTGCCGGTCGCAGGTAGTTGCCAGCTTCGCTTTCGGGGTTGAGTGTCGGGTCGGCCAACAGCGCATCGGCCAGTGGTTCGAGCCCCGCCTCGCGGGCAATCTGCGCTTTGGTACGGCGCTTCTTCTTGAAGGGTAGATATAAATCTTCCAGCCGCTGCTTGGTCTCTGCACCCTCGATACTTGCTTTCAGCGGGCCATCCAGCTTGCCCTGCTCATCAATGGCGGCGATCACCGCGGCGCGGCGCTCTTCCAGCTCGCGCAGGTAGCGCAGGCGCTCATCCAGTTGGCGCAGTTGAATATCGTCCAGCGCACCGGTGACTTCTTTACGGTAACGGGCAATAAACGGCACGGTGGCGCCGCCATCCAGCAGCTCCACCGTGGCGGCGACTTGTTCGGGTCTTACGCTTAGCTCGGTGGCTAGGCGGGAAATAATACGCTGATTGACATCCATAAATTGCAACTAACTCATGCAGCATTTTTAAGTGCCAACAAGGTATCACAAACGTGCCATGGCTGGCATGACTTGCGGCATCAGCGCCGCCAGCCATGATCATCCCAAAAGGGGCGTCGTGCTTCACGCTGAACGGCTTCGCGGCTGAGGCCAATATCTTTCAACATATCGTCGCTCAAATGGCGCAAGGTATCCCGCTCGCGACGCAATTGGCGCCAGCGATAGAACTTTTCTGCCCAGGTAATTCTTGGTTGTTCCTGTTTGATTGACTGGTAGTGTTCGTTCTGTAAAGGACACTGGCTGTGCTGTAAACAGGCTAACGAGCGCTCCATTTCAACCTCCCTTCGCCGCCAACAACGGCGTAGTGAATAAGTGTTGAAGGAAGTATCGAACAGTGCCTAAAATCAATCCAACGAATACTTCTTATACCCAACATCAAAAAGATTGATAACCATGGCGACACTACCCACCATCGATCATGAGCTGCTGCGTACCTTTGTGGCGATAGTCGACCAGGGCGGGTTTACCCGCGCCGCTCAGACGGTAAACCGCACTCAATCCGCCGTCAGCATGCAGATGAAACGCCTGGAAGAGGACGTTATCGAGCGCCCACTTTTCGTGCGCCAGAATCGCCAATTGCTGTTAACCAGCGAGGGCCACACGCTGCTTGGCTATGCACGTAAGATTTTATCGCTGCAGGGTGAGGCACTAACGCTGTTGCGCCAGCCAGATATGGTGGGACGTGTACGCCTGGGCGTGCCGGATGACTATGTCATGCGCTTTCTACCCGGTATTCTGAAGACCTTTTCTCAGGCCTGGCCGTTGGTGGATGTCGATGTGCACTGCGCCCCCTCTTCAGTGCTCTCCCAACAGCCGCAAGAGAGCTTGGATCTAATCATAATGACCCGAGAAATAGGCGATGAAATAGGCACGATTTTAAGGCAGGAACCGATGGTATGGGTCTCCGCCGAGAGTCACTGTACCCATTTACAGACACCGGTACCGCTTGCCATGTTCGAGGCACCCTGCTTTTGCCGTCGCCACGCTTGTAATGCGCTAGACCGCGCAGGACGAACCTATCGAATTGCTTACAGCAGCCCCAGTTTGGCTACCCTGCAAGCCGTTGTTGGCGCGGGTTTGGCCGTGTCTGCCTGGATGCGAAGCCTGGTCACTGCCGATATGCAGATATTGGGTGTAAAGGAGGGCTTCCCCGAATTACCAGAAGCGTCCATCGTTTTACAGCGCACCTCTTCTACCCAATCACCAATTATCGCCAGCCTAGCAGAGCATATTGTTGAAGGGTTTAGGTTGTGATGGCTGATGTTACTTTACCGGATGAGGGTTGATAGAGGCATGAACGGTCCAACTGGGAAAGCGTGGTCAGCCCTAATAGCGCCATATTGCGCTCGATTTCACGCTCTAAAAGAGTGGCAACATGCTCTACGCCTTCCTGTCCTGCGCAAGCAGCAGCGTAATTAAAGGGGCGCCCCACGAATACAAAATCAGCGCCCAGCGCCAAGGCCTTGATGATATCGGTGCCACGGCGAAACCCGCTGTCGATCATAATGGGGATATCGCTAATGCGACGCTTGATCTCTGGCAACACCTGGAGCGGAGAGATAGTGCTATCCAACTGACGGGCGCCGTGGTTGGAGAGGATAATCCCATCTACCCCGGCTTGGCGGGCACGTACCGCATCCTCGGGGTTTAGCACCCCTTTGACGATCAGCGTGTCGGGCCATAACCGCCGCACCAGATCGAGATAGCCCCAGTCAAAATGGCGACGCCCTGAGAAGTCCCGCGCTGCTTGACGAGAGATCACGGGTGCTCCCCGTTCCGCATGGTTGTTTTCGAAATGCGGCATTCCCTGTTTACAGAGCGTACGAAGAAAGGTATTACACAACCAGCCTGGCCGCATCAACCCATCGATTGCCAAGCGAAGCGTTGGCTCCAAAGGGGATGAAAAACCTGAACGCCGGAAATTATCCGGATTGGGCGGCACAGGGTAATCCAGCGTGACCACCAGCTTCTTGAAACCGGCTCGCTTGATCCGATTGAGCAGAGCTTCGATGCCTTCTGGCGTGCCGGGTAAGTATGCCTGGAACCAGTCGGCACCCTCCACCTTCGCCACCTCTTCCATAGGCACCAGCGATGAACCACTCATGATCATGGGTAAGTTGCGATTCGCTGCTGCTCGCGCTAGCACTAGGTCGCCCTGGTAAGTAGAAAGCGCACTGATGCCCATAGGGGCAATACCGAAAGGCACGGCGTAGCGTTTGCCATAAAGCTCTGTGTGCAGATCAATTTGCGACACATTGACAAACGCCTTGGGCATAAAGCGATAATCATCAAAAGCAGTGAGGTTAGCGCGCTGGGTTCGCCCATCCTCTGCGACATGATCGATATAGCCAAAAATAGGTCGTGGTAGCGCTCTTTTGGCGAGCCGTTCTACGTCGTGCAAGTTATGGATACGGGCAAGTTTTTTTCGAGTCCATCGTTGTTGGAGCCAACCTTTCACACCACCCTCCTACTGATTGTTTTAGATTACTCGCCCATCTATCCACTTGCTCACGCTGGCACAAAACGCAGCGCCACTCCATTGTTGCACCAGCGCAGGCCGGTAGGGTCGGGGCCGTCTTCAAAGACATGGCCCTGATGGCCACCGCAGCGGGCACAGTGGTATTCAGTGCGGGGCCAAATCAGTTTGAAATCAAGCTCGGTGAGCATATGTCCTTCTACATGTTCAAAAAAGCTTGGCCAGCCGGTACCGGAATCATATTTCATTTCACTGGTAAACAGTAAAAGATCGCACCCTGCACAGCGATACTCGCCCTCTCTCCACTCTTTATCTAAAGGGCTCGAAAAGGCGGGTTCAGTGCCATGATCGCGAAGCACATTGTAAGCTTCATCGGAGAGTCGCTCACGCCACTCGGCTTCGCTAAGCTCTAGCGTTTCCAAGTCTGGCGCAGGTTCAAGATCTAGCCGTGGAAAACCAAACGACAGGCTTGGTATGGCACCTACTATGCCGGTGAGTCCCGCTAAGCCTAAGAATTGACGTCTTTTCATGGGTATCGCTCCCGTGTTGTTCTGGGAAGAAAGTAGCCAATAAAAATGGGACAGTGCCGAAGCGCTGTCCCATTTTGGCGTCAATCGTTTCTAATGGCGATCACTTCTAAGCACTTAGCCGTTCTAACCGTCGATTAATTACACCCGCCGATTGCTTTTCTACTTGCCTCTTTACCGAGCAAACGCACCGGTTCAATCATCTACCAGCCGCTAACCATTAGGTTAACTGGGGGCCCGCTTGGATGATCGCTTCGTTAACGCCTTCGAACTTCTTGAAGTTATCAACGAATTTGGTCGCCAGCTCTTTAAGGTGACGGTCGTAGGCATCGCGGTCCTGCCAAGTTTCACGCGGGTCGAGCAGGCTGGAATCAACGCCCGGCACGGCGACAGGCACTTGCAGGTTGAGCCCATCGATATGTTTGGTGTCGATATCGCGCAGTACACCCGACTGAATCGCGCTAATGATGGCACGGGTGGTCGGGATAGAGAAGCGCGAACCACCTTCGCCGTAAGCTCCGCCGGTCCAGCCGGTGTTGACCAAGTAAACCTGAGCATCCTGCTTATCGACGCGCTTGATCAGCAGGTCAGCGTACTCACGTGCAGGACGCGGGAAGAACGGTGCACCAAAGCAGGTAGAGAACGTGGCGGCCAGACCTTCAGAAGAACCCATTTCAGTGGAGCCCACTTTAGCAGTATAGCCAGACAGGAAGTGATACGCCGCGGCTTCTTTGGAAAGAATCGACACCGGGGGCAGTACGCCGGACATATCGCAAGTCAGAAATACAATCGCATTCGGCTCGCCCGCCAGATTTTCCGCTACGCGCTTTTCAACGTGCTCCAGCGGGTAAGCGGCGCGGGAGTTCTGGGTTAGGCTATCGTCGGCGTAGTCGGGCTCACGACGGTCATCCAACACCACGTTTTCCAGCACGGTACCAAACTTAATAGCGTTCCAGATGACCGGCTCGTTCTTCTCGGAAAGATCGATGCACTTAGCGTAGCAGCCGCCTTCCATGTTGAAGACGATGCCGTCCCCCCAAGCGTGCTCGTCATCACCAATCAGGAAGCGGGCCTGGTCAGCGGAAAGCGTAGTTTTACCGGTGCCCGAAAGACCGAAGAAGAGGCAGGTTTCGCCATCTTCACCCACGTTCGCGGAGCAGTGCATCGGCAGCACGTCGGCGGCGGGTAGCAGGAAGTTCTGCACGGAGAACATGGCTTTTTTCATTTCACCGGCATAGCGCATGCCCGCGATAAGCACTTTTTTCTCGGCGAAGTTGATGATCACGCAACCATCAGAGTTAGTGCCATCGCGAGAGGGATCACACTCAAAGCCCGCCACGTTAAGAATGGCCCACTCGTCTTTAGCAGCTTGATTGTAGGCCAAAGGGCGCACAAACATGGTACGGCCAAACAGGTTTTGCCAAGCGGTTTCGGTGGTAACACGAACCGGCAGATAATGGGTAGAATCACTACCCACATGAAGCTCAGAGACAAAGTGATCTTGGCTGTTCAGGTATTCATCGACCCGATCCCACAAGGCGTTGAATTTCTCAGCATCAAAGGGACGGTTGACGCTGCCCCAATCAATTTGGCTACGCGTAGAGGGCTCATCAACAATAAAGCGGTCTTTCGGTGAACGGCCGGTACGCAGGCCGGTATTAACTACCAGGGCACCGTTAGCCGAGAGACGGCCTTCGCCACGTGCCACGGCGCGCTCGATAAGTTCGGCGCTGCTGAGATTGACGTGGGCTTGGGGAGCTTGAGTCGTGGTCATGTCGATTCCTGGGCCTTGAGGCCGTTATATCTCGTTACCGGGCGTCACCGACGCCTTAAATGTCATCCCAGCCTGCTAAATCGGCTGGGCACGCTGAAGTCCGGCGCATTATGGCAAAAAGAAAGCCCCCAGGAAACGGGGGCGAAGATCAAATATCTTGTAGTTAAACTACTACAAAGACACTACATTTTGTGTTGCAGCGCAGTAAAAATTAAAACGGTCGTTTGCAACAATGGCCAAAATCATTGGTTCCACTGGTCCGCCTAGCGACACTAAAAAACGTCCGCCTGCCTAGCCGCGACTACATACCTAGTGAATTGTGGGCGATGGGGCTTCAGGGTCGTCTAACAAAGTTTCAATATCCGCCGCCGTGTAGTGATATTTCGTATGGCAAAAGTGGCATTGGGTGTCGATAGCGCCCTGTTCGTGAAGAATATCTCGCAGTTCTTCCTTGCCTAGCGTGTGCAGTGCATGGCTCATTCGTTCGCGGGAGCAGGTACAGCCAAAGCGCAGGGTTTTAGGCTCAAAAACGCGCACGGTTTCTTCATGGTAAAGGCGGTGCAGCACTTCGCGCTGTTCAAGGCCGAGCAGCTCTTCTGTTTTAATCGTATCGGCTAACTGCACGCTACGGTCCCAGGCATCGACATCCTGGTTTTGTGACTCTTCAGGAAGGCGTTGGAGCAGCAACCCACCTGCGCGCTTCTCATCAGCCGCTAACCATAGGCGGGTTGGCAATTGCTCGGATTGCGTAAAGTAGGCTTCCAGACAGCCACCTAGCGTCTCCTGATCCAGCGCGACAATGCCTTGATAGCGATGGCCTTCACGGGGGTCGAGGGTGATGACGATTTGGCCCTCGCCGACCAGCTCACGGAAAGAGGCATGCTCGCTAGGCAGGTCGGCGTCTTCCGCGATGCGGGCAATCGCCCGCAATTCACCACCGGGATTGGATTCGGCCATCAGTAATGACAGAACGCCGCGGCCGCGCACTTCGATGCTTAGCGTGCCATCCAGCTTAACGGTATCGGTGAGTAGCGCCACGGCAGCTAACAGCTCACCCAATAGCTCATTGACCGCGGGAGGGTAAGCGTGGCGATCCAACACTTCGTGATAGGCGGCCGCCAGGGTGACGATCTCGCCGCGGACATTGGTGTGATCGAACATAAAGCGTTGAATTTGATCGGACATAATTTGGCAACCTACTATAAAGGACGGCGGGTGTTTAGCTGCGACTAATCGTTAACTGGGCTATTGATGCTGCTGCACTAAGTAAATAGCCGCGAGGGCTACTCACCCTGATTACGTTGGAAACGCTGAATATCGCGGCGCTGCTTTTTATCAGGGCGTTTGAGCGGATGCTGCATCGCCTCGTTAGTGAGGCGCCTTGCTTCAGCTTCCTTGGCACGACGCTGCACACTTGCGTCGGTTTCTGCATAGAGTGTGCGCGCTTCTGGTGCACCGCGTCGTTGATCCGAAAGCGATACCACCTCTACCTCTAATATCTCCCAGCCCTGTGGTACACGAATAAGCGCACCGATTTCCACCTGTTTGCTGGTTTTAGCGCGGCCACCATCGTAGTGAACCTTGCCACCTTCAATGGCTTTTTTAGCCAGTGCGCGGGTCTTAAAGAAACGTGCTGCCCAGAGCCATTTATCTAAGCGTACGCTCTCGCTCATTTAGGCACTCCTTGCGTTTCAGACTGCTGTTCCGGCAGTTGTTCGGGTAACAGATGAGCGAACCGATCAAGGGCTATAAATTCCTGTAGCTCTTTTTCGGGCCGCTGGCTGTCAGGTTGCTTAATGCCCAGCAAATACTTGATACCAAACTCACGAGCGCTTTCAAGCACGCGGGTATTGTCATCGATAAACAGCGTGCGCGCCGGGTCGAAAGGCTCGATTTCCTGCAACGCAAACCAGAACGCCTGCTCCTCTTTGGCGGCGCCCACGTCTTCGGAAGAGACGATGGCGTCCAAGTAGCTTTCCAGGCCGGTGAGGGGCAGTTTCAGGGCAAGGCTGGCGCGATCAGCGTTGGTGGCAAGCACCACCCGTGGATGTGCTAGCTTAAGCCATTTGAGAAAATCCAGTGCGTCACTGCGCAGGCCTATCAGGTGTTGGATTTCTCGTTTCAGGGCAACAATATCCACGCCCAGCTCGCGGCTCCAGTACGCTAGGCTGTACCAGTTTAAAGTGCCCTGCTCGCCGATAATACGCGCGCGCAGCGCTTCCTGGGAGGCTTCATCCAGTTGGTGCAATTCGCGGTAGCGCCGCGGTAAATGCTCAAGCCAAAAATGGCTGTCGAAGTGTAAATCCAGCAGCGTGCCATCCATATCAAGGAGGACAGTGTCTATCTCGCGCCAATCAATCATTGCCGCTCCAGTCACGTTAGGAGTAAGCGTGCTATTGTAGCTTAACCGCCTTTTACCAGCCATGGAGGCACATGTTTATGTCTACGTCCCCCCCTACTCGCCCAACCTTTAATCACCCTGAAGATGGCAGCGTTAACCGCTCGGGTCACCAGCAAAAGCCACAGATTCTTGCTCGTAAGCAGATTACCCAAAGCCGTTTATTCCAGATTGAGTCACTGGATCTGCGTTTTTCCAATGGCGAAGAGCGCCAATTTGAACGTTTAACCGGCGCCGACCGGGGCGCGGTGATGATGGTGGCAATGCCTGATCCGGAGCACGTGCTGCTGATTCGCGAATACGCCGCCGGGTTTGAAGATTATGTGCTCACCTTGCCAAAAGGGCTGGTCGACCCCGGTGAAGATATCATCACCGCGGCCAATCGCGAGCTGATGGAGGAGTGTGGCGTGGGTGCGCACCGCATCGAGCCGTTGGTTGAGCTTTCCCTGGCGCCGAACTATATGCGCCACCGCATGCAGGTGCTGCTTGCCACGGAACTGTATCCCAAGCGATTGCCAGGGGATGAGCCCGAGCCATTGATTGTGGAAACCCACGCCATTGAGGAGCTCCCTTCACTGCTATTGCGCGAGGATTTTCACGAAGCCCGTGCGATTGCCGCGCTTTACATTGCGCGAGACAGGCTGCGCGAAGAGAAGCGCAATAATGCGACGGATTTGCTTTGAGGCACTCATTGGCTCTACCCCCGTCAAGCGCTTAGACCATGCCGATGCTTTTTAGAATCAGCGTAGATCCGTGTTTGTAGAGGTAACAGTGCCTTGCGAAGTGAAATGGTGGTATCAGTCAGCCCCCATCGCTTGCTAGGAGAATATCTGCCTTGGGGAAGGACATTGTCGTGCCCAATCAACTGATGATGATATTGACGGGTCAATCGTTGTAGATGCTGTGCGGTATCTCGACGGCAGACAGGGTACTGGCTTAGCAATTCAAGCACACAAAGCGAACGCTGAAATGCCTCACAAGGCATTTCTAAACGAAGTATTTCGAGCTCAGCCCACGTTGGCCGATAACCTTTATACCAGATGGAATCTGCAAGTTGCTTGACGTCATCGACTGCGATTTCAAGAGAATGAGCCCCCACTCGATATAGCAGCTTGCGTTTAACAGAAGCTTCCATAACTAGTCCTCGTTACGATAATAATCATCTAGCATCACTTTTAGGTTTCCCAAAATGCGAGTTTCGTCCCCCACATAGTAGCTGATTGCTTCTCGGGCTAACCGTTCAAATTCTTCGATGTCTATATAAGGAAGCTGTAGCAACGTTTGGATATCGCTTTGATCACGGTCACCAAAGCGACCAAGCTTGGTAATTGCTACATCAAGCGCACTCGCAACGTAGACTTCTACGTTGGGGATATTGCTTTGTGTCACTAACCGAATGATGCGATCTTCGTAATCTTCGTGTAAAGGGGCCAGCGTCGCATTGAAACTAGCATCTAGCTCTAGTATTTGTACTACGCCATCTTCATCAGTGAACACATAGGTGTCTTCGTCCAGAAGCGCAACAATATCGGATTTTCTGGCCAAGCCATGAGATGCGACTTCGGCGTCTATATCCGCGCTACCCCGTGCTCGAGAATGAATGTGAACCGCGCAGCCTCCAAATACAATCACTTGAAAAATGCCTTTTTCGCCACTTGCATACACAGACTCAAGCACATCGAAAAACTCAACGAGTGCACGTCCTAACGCTGTTTTGGGCTCGATTATTGGATATTCACCAGGTTCTATCGGCACGTCATCCCCTTCCTCAATAAGCCCAAAACCAACTCTCGCAGTGCTCTCAGCATCAGCCTGTCAAAGCAAAAAGTACACATTTCACCGAATTCCTGAACTACTGCGGAAGCGGCCAACATCCCATAACAAGCTACCAGACGACTCAGTAGCACTAATGGTGGCAGCTTTAGCTCGCGATCGTTATCTCTTACTTATTTAAAGATGATTTTTCAAAGTAATCCAGCGCCGCTGGCGATGGCTGTCCAACCCCGCTTCCAGCAGAGCCATCGAACGCAGGGCGTCGTCGACACTTACCGGTAGCGGCGCTTTATCGCGGATAGCGGCGGCGATGCCCTGGTAATAAGCTAGGTAGTCGCCCGGCAGCGTTGGGTACTCGCTCCGAGTGAGCGGTGCGTTTTCCCCTTCCCCTTCACGCAACGTTAGGATGCCAGGCTGACTATCGATGCCCCACTGCGGGGTAGGCACTTCACCTGCTTTTAAGCGGTCTTCCTGAGGATCCAGGCCATATTTAACGAAACTGCCTTGGGTACCATGAGCCCGAAAGCGCGGAGTGGGGTCGGCGACCAGCGTGCCCGCGGCTAGCGTAACGCGGAAATCCTCATAATCGAGCAAGGCCAGGAAGTCATCGTCGGCCTTGGCGCCATCACGCAAGGTGCCCAACTCAAGCAGAATGGCCTGAGGCATGCCAAACAGCTCGCAGGCTTGATCCAGCAAATGCGGCCCCAGGTCGTACCAAATGCCGCCACCTGGCGTCGCTTTCTCGCGCCAGCGATCACGCACTTCCGGGCGGAAGCGGTCAAAATGTGATTCAAAATTCACCAAACGCCCTAGCTTTCCCGCTTCAAGCAACGCTTTAACGGTTAAGAAATCGCTATCCCAACGGCGGTTGTGAAATACCGACAATAGACACTCTTTTTCATCCGCCAACTTTTTGAGCAACTTTCCTTCAGACAGCGTGACCGTGAACGGCTTATCGACCACCACGTGCTTGCCCGCCGACAGCGCCGCCTTGGCAAGGGAAAAATGTGTGTCGTTGGGTGTCGGAATAACAATCAGATCAATATCGCTGCGCTTGCAAAGCGCCAACGCCTGGAACTCCACCTCTACGTTAGAAAGTGACGCCTGCACCTTAGCAGCATCGCTTGAGGAGACCGCCACCAAATCCAGGCCCTCCGTGGCCTGAATAAGCGGTGCATGGAAGGTTTGGCTAGCGAATCCATAGCCGACTAATCCAACGTTTATAATCGCCTTCATTTGATTCCTTATTCGGGCTGATTGTGTGTTTCAACTTCGCGTTTCAGCTAGGTGTATCAGTCAAGTTTGCTGAGATCTCGAACGGCCCCTTTATCGGCAGAGGTCGCCAGCAGTGCATAGGCTTTCAACGCCGGCGTTATCTTACGGGGACGTTGTTCGGCAGGTTTCCAGGCCGTAGTGCCTTTTGCCTCCATCGCCTCGCGGCGAGCCGCCAGCTCCGCATCGCTCAGGTTGACGTTGATCGTCCGGTTAGGAATATCAATACGGATGATATCGCCCTGCTCGATTAAGCCAATGGCGCCCCCAGCTGCGGCTTCCGGCGACACATGACCAATCGAAAGCCCAGAGGTGCCGCCTGAGAAGCGACCATCGGTGAGCAGTGCGCAGGCTTTGCCTAACCCTTTAGACTTAAGATACGAAGTGGGATAAAGCATCTCCTGCATGCCTGGGCCACCTTTAGGTCCCTCGTAGCGGATTACGACGACATCGCCCGCTTTCACCTTATCCGCCAATACATCGGCAACCGCCTGATCCTGAGACTCGACCACATGGGCGGGGCCTTCGAATACCAGAATCGATTCGTCGACCCCGGCGGTTTTCACCACGCAGCCATCCAGCGCGATATTGCCATACAGCACGGCCAAGCCACCCTGCTCGGAGAAGGCGTGCTCCAGGTCGCGGATACAGCCGGTAGCGCGGTCGCCGTCCAGGCTCGGCCAGCGGGCACTTTGGGAAAAGGCGGTCTGGGTAGGAATACCGCCCGGCCCCGCTTTAAAGAACTCAACCACCTCGGCGCTGGGCGAACGCATGATGTCCCACTCATCCAGCGCGGCCTTGAGGCTGTCGCCATACACGGTAGGCACCGAGGTATCCAGTACGTGTGCACGATCCAGCTCGCCGAGGATCGCCATGATGCCGCCCGCACGGTGGACATCTTCGATGTGATATTTCTGGGTGTTGGGCGCTACTTTGCAGAGCTGGGGCACTTCACGAGAAAGGCGGTCGATATCCGCCATGGTGAAGTCCACCTCGGCTTCCTGGGCAGCAGCCAGGAAGTGCAGGATGGTATTGGTGGAGCCGCCCATGGCGATATCCAGGGTCATGGCATTTTTAAACGCCGCCTTGGAAGCAATGGCACGGGGTAGTAGGTGCGCTTCATCGCCTTCGTAATAGCGTTTGGCCAGCTCGACAATACGATGACCGGCAGTTTCAAACAGGCGACGACGATCTGAGTGGGTTGCCAGCACGGTGCCGTTACCCGGCAGCGCCAAGCCCAGCGCCTCCATTAAACAGTTCATCGAGTTGGCGGTGAACATGCCTGAACAGCTGCCGCAGGTGGGGCAAGCGCTACGCTCGACTTCGGCGAGGGTTTCATCGTCTACGCTGTCATCGGCGGCCATTACCATAGCGTCGACCAGATCAAGGCCATGATTCAGCAGCTTGGTTTTGCCCGCCTCCATGGGGCCACCAGAGACGAATATCACCGGAATATTCAGGCGCAGCGCGGCCATCAGCATCCCGGGGGTAATTTTGTCGCAGTTGGAGATACATACCAGCGCATCAGCACAGTGAGCGTTGCACATGTACTCAACGCTGTCGGCAATCAGGTCACGGCTGGGCAACGAGTAGAGCATGCCGTCGTGTCCCATGGCGATGCCGTCATCCACCGCAATGGTATTGAACTCTTTCGCTACGCCACCCGCTTTCTCAATCTCCCTCGCCACTAGCTGGCCCATGTCCTTTAGGTGAACATGGCCCGGCACAAACTGGGTGAAGGAGTTGGCGACGGCAATAATCGGCTTTTGAAAATCACCGTCCTGCATACCGGTGGCGCGCCACAGGGCGCGTGCACCGGCCATATTACGACCAGCGGTGGTGGTACGTGAGCGATACTCTGGCATGGCGTCCTCTACTCTCTTAATATCTATCTTTTAATAACTATCTCAAAAGCTTTCTTGGATAAAAGCTTAAAGACAATGCTCTATTTTTATTCGCCCACAGCATGAAAGGCCGCGGGCAAGGATGTCTGAATAATCAACGGCCTTCGATTGTGGCATGAGCGCCACGCAGAGACTAGATGCAGCGATTAGATACAGAGGCCAAATGTAGAGGCTCGAAGTAGAGAGAAAAGCGCCATCTTTAGCCTGAGTAGCTCCCTAGCGCTAAAGCTTTTCATTTAGACACCATGCCACCGCTTAGGGTGGCATGGCATTAAACGAAATGATGAAAATCAGCTACCTAACATTCTTTATACCGCCTACTAAAAAGCTTCCCACTGATCGGCATGGGGTTGTGTTGAGAGGGACTGGGGACGTCGCTGAGAAGGGGCCGGCAAACCGCGGGTTGCTTTATTTAAGGCATGGGTTGCACGCTGCAACTTCGCCCGCGCCTCGTTGATGTTCTCATCCTGGGCACCTTCCAAACGGAATGCGTCCACCACGTTGGCAAGCTCATGAGCCTCAAGGGAGAGATTGTCGGCTGATGCCGCAATCGTCTGAACTTTTGAGGCATTCTGCTGAGTGACGTGGTCCATTTCAGCAATCGCCGTGTTAATTTGGCCAATCCCACTGCTCTGTTCAGTGGAGGCGGTACTGATCGCAGCCATCAGTTCACTGACCCGACTCACCTGCTGAGACACCTCTTCAATCGCCCGCTCCGCCTGCTCGACGGCACTGCGGCCTCCGCTCACTTCTTGCGTCGTGCTATCAATCATCTTGCGGATTTCCTGGGCAGCATCCGCGCTCCGCCCAGCCAGGTTGCGTACTTCGCTGGCGACTACGGCAAAGCCGCGGCCATGCTCACCGGCACGAGCGGCCTCAACCGAGGCATTGAGTGCCAGAATATTGGTTTGGAAGGCAATGCCATCGATGACGCTAATCATTTCGGTCATTTTTTCAGCGCTCTGGGCAATACGCTGCATGCGCTCCACCAGTTGCTGCATTTGCTGGCCGGTATCTTTGGTGCTAGCAGCGTTCTGTACCGCCAGTTCGGTTGCTTGGCGGGCATTCTCGGTATTCTGCTGAACCGTCGAGGTCATCTCTTCCATACTCGAAGCGGTTTGCTGCAGTGACGATGCCTGTTGCTCCGTACGCGACGAGAGTTCTTCATTTTCAGCGGCGATCTGTTGGATTGCCGGGGTGACGACCGAGACGCGACTTTCCACATCTCCCACAATACTGGATAAGCTAAAGCGCATGGTATCCAACGAATAAAGTAACTCGCCCAACTCGTCGTTGGTTTGATGATGTCCTTGAGCAGCCAGATTGCCGGCGGCGATTTGAAAAGTGATATAGCGCGCGCCCGATAAACTGCGCAACACGGATTTCAGTATCATCGCGCTCAGGCCAATCATGACCAGAAAACCAATGGCCAGTAATGTTAGCTGGACTACCAGCATCTGTTGGCGTCCGCTTTGCGCCTGAGAGACTAACGCTTCAGCATCGGCGCGCACTAGCTCGACCAAGGTGCTGTTTAGCTCACGCAGCGATTCCGTCGTCGGCACCACGATGTCGTTAAAAGATTCAAAGGCCGCAAACCCATTGCCTTCTTGAATAGCTACCAGGGTGTTTTCCACACTGGCGTCCCATGTGGTCAGCGCACTATCGAATGCTTGGTTTGCTTCAATCTCAGCCACCTCATCGATATTGTAATCAAGCCATAGCGTATTCAATGAGCGGGTATATTCGCCAATTTCAGCGTTAATGGCGTCAAGATCCGCTTGGCGTGGATTACGTACGACCGGCTCCAGCGTCTCGACCGTTTGCCCAATATAGCGTTCGATGTGCTGTAGGGTGGCCACTTCACCCAGCCCAGAGCGATTGAGTGTTTCAAGACGCTCACCGGACACCACCAGGGCGTAAACCCCCATGCCTCCTGCAAGACTTATTAGCAGTAGCGAAGCTACTACCATACTGGTGAGCTTGGCTTTCAGGCTGGTGAGCTGGAACTGGGTCAGTATGCCGGTTAAGCCTTTGCGACGTAGCGCGCCCTGGGTGAGCTTATAGTGGCGGGACTTGCCCTTTTCACGAATTTCAGCGTAAACCTTTTCCGCCCTGGCCACTGCACTGGCAGAGGCTTTGCGGCGAACGGAGGTATAGCCTGCGATGCGTTCACCGTCCCGTAGTGGTGCAACGGTGGCATGCACCCAATAGTGATCGCCATTTTTACGGCGGTTTTTGACCACGCCTTGCCAGGTTTCTCCGGCTTGAATCGTTTTCCAGAAATCCGCATAAGCCGCTTCTGGCATATCAGGGTGACGAAGGAGATTATGCGGAGCGCCGATTAACTCTTCACGGCTATAGCCACTGACCTCAACAAACGTAGGGTTCGCGTAGGTGACATTCCCTTTTAAATCCGAACGGGAAATGAGCACCGTTTCTTCGCTCAGGACGTATTCACGGTGGGACACAGGCTGGTTGTTGCGCATTAATGCTCCGAAAATTAGATGTTCTTAATTTTACTAAATCAGCCGCTATTATGCGCCATTATGGCTATTGTTGGGTTATAACAAAGTGAACAAATCTGACACTCCCCGCCTGCCGCGCTCCGCGCTATCGGCGAGGGTTCTTGGGTCGCCCCAGAACCTTCCTGCTTCAACACGCCTTCACTAGATAGCGGCTAGGCCGCTATCCCCGCTCCGGTCGCTCCACAGGCTAACCCTGCCAGTCCGGCAGTTTGAATATTCTTCGCGGCGTTAATATCGCGATCTATCGGTTGGCCACAGCCTTCGCAATGCCAGTGACGCTGTGACAACGGTAGCTTTTCGACCTGATGGCCGCAGCCGTGGCACACCTTGCTGCTGGGGAGCCACTGGCTGACCTTCACTACCTGGCGTCCCGCCCAGGCGGCTTTGTACTCAAGTTGGCGGACAAATTCGCCCCACCCCGCATCGCTGATGGCCTTGGCTAGATGACGGTTTTTGACCATGCCGGTGATGTTCAACGACTCGACACACAGCACTTGGTTGTCGTTAATCAGTGTTCGGGTCGCTTTGTGGATTGCATCACGGCGGCAGTCCGCGATCTTGGCATGCAGCCGCGCCACTTTCTGGCGGTATTTTTGACGGTTATTCGAGCCTTTCCGTTTCTTGGCTAACCGGCGTTGCAAGAACGCCAGCTTGGCCTCGTAGCGTTTAAAATGTCGTGGGTTCCCCGACTTTTCGCCTTCGCTGGTGATAAAGAGATCGGTCAACCCAAGATCAATACCCACCATGTTGGGCGTGATTGACAAAGCCTCTGGCGTGACCTCACACAAGCAGCTAATGAAATATCGGCCTGCACGATCGCGGGAAATCGTGATGCTCGACGGCGCACTCGGTAGCGGGCGGCTCCATCGGATCGGTAACGCCACCGTCGACTTGGCGATCGTGATCTCTCCATCGCGATAGCGAAAGGCGGCTTTGGTTAACCGGATCGATTGTCGACCCTCTTTTTTCTTAAAACGTGGGTAGCGTGCCCTGAGCTTGGGATTAAAGAAGTTGTCGAACGCGGCTTTTTGATCGCGGAGGGTTTGTTGCAGGATGACGCTCGATACCTCTTTTAACCATGGATATTCTACCTTCAAGTCAACCAGGCGCTTTTCCGCTGCGGAGTGAGAAACACTTTCCCCATGCTGCTGATACGCCTCAGTGCGAAACGCCAATGTGTTATTCCAGACAAAACGGGCACAGCCGAACGACTGTGCCAACAGCACAGCCTGCTCGGCGGTGGGATAAAGTCGTTCTTTGTAGGCACGCTTTGTCATACTGGATAAATTAGGCTATGTTGTCATCTTCTGTTGATGTGCTTTAAATATACTGTATAAAATACTGTATGTGTAGTCTTCGTGTGGAGA
>NZ_PJBT01000007.1:0-52793 GCF_002836035.1 Halomonas sp. MES3-P3E
TGTAGAATCCCAAACAGAGAAGCCAGCGTTTAAATGGTATGTTCTCTCCCTGAACAGCCTTAAATAGTCTTTCAAGCTCAGTTTGAGTGAACACAGAGCGAAAGCTGTTCAACTTACGGCGCTTTTTCAACTTCATTCCGCTGAATGGATTTCTCTCAATACACTCTCCCCTGATAGCATACTCGAAGAGAGTTGATAGATACTTGATGTAATTGTTGTAGGTAGTTATCGAGATTGTCTTGTCAGCCTCTTCAATTACTTCATCGAGAGTCTTGTTGTGTAGAAGGCTTGTGACCCATTGGAGGGAGCTGTAATGCTGTCTCTCTGAAGCTCTTGGCATGGCTCAAGGAGACTTCTGAGATTGGTCTATTACCAATGATGCGAACAAGCAGACTTGCACAGCTTTTTTGTCATCAATCGTCTTCTCTGAGACGCCTTCTAGCCTCTGGCTCTTACTATAGGCATTCATCAGGCCAGTGATAGAGGGAGTGTCTCTGGTAGGCATCTGGAACAGTCCAGCATTCCCGCCAGCATCAGCAATAGGCGATATAAGTTCAGACGTGAGGGTTCTGAGGTCAGGACGGGTTCCAGCGTATGCAGCTTCTATCTATAAGCCTACAAGCGTTCACCACAAGCGGGTTTGCTTTCAGGATTGCTTCTCGTTTGCTTCTAGTTCTCAACGAACGCCGTACCTCACGCTTCCCAACTATGGGCTGCAACGGGGCAGGAACTACGATACGAAAATAGAAGACGCCTTGGCGGGTCTGGATGACGTAAGGAGGGAGGTTGCTAGGCATTTTGTATCACCGGATTGTGTTAATTGACGAATCCAGTGGTAGAAAAACCCTTAAAATTAAAAGCTTGGAGGCGACCCCAAAAGCCACATCCCGGCACACGCAGCCACCACTACCGTTGCTCCCTTCCGGGCCTGGCGGGGTTCGCAGTTTAGCGTTGCGGGAGGACCTAAGGGGCCACCATAACGGCACACTCGGTTGTTAAGTAAGTGTGCTAATGCTGATGTGGTGGCTACGCCCTGATTTGAACAGGGGACCCCATCATTATGAGTGATGTGCTCTAACCAGCTGAGCTACGTAGCCTTTCCTCATCAACGGGTGCAGATTATGCCTACCTTAACGATGAAAGGCAAGCCGGATTCCGGCTTGCCGCTATCACCAAAATTGACTTATTGAATAGCAGTACGCACGGCCTCAGCACCAGGCTCGCCGTTGCGTGTGGTCACGCCGTCTAACCACTCGTCCAGCACGCCATCATTGGCCTTCAAGTAATCACGCGCGGCATCACGAGGGTCTTCGCCATCATCCATGATCGCGCTCATTAGCTGGTTTTCCATTTCCAGGGTAAACGTCATGTTGCGCAATAGCGTGCCCACATTGGGGCACTCCTCCACAAAGCCCGCACGGGTATTGGTGTGCACCGTGGCGCCGCCCAGATCTGGGCCAAAATAGTCATCGGCATCAGAAAGGTAGGCCATCTCAAAGTTGGAGTTCATGGGATGCGGCTCCCAGCCCAAAAACACCATCCACTGCTCGTTGGGTACTCGGGCGCGCAGTTCTGCCAGCATTCCCGCTTCGCTGGAATCTATTACCTGCCAATCGCCAAGGCCATAAGCGTCATCATCGATCATCTGCTCAATCATCTCGTTGCCATCGTTACCCGCCTCGATGCCGTGCAAGCTGCGATCAAACTGGTCGGCATGCTCCGCTAAATCGTTAACCGAGGTCACGCCAGCGTCGTAAACATACTGGGGCACTGCAAGGGTGTACTTCGCCCCTTCCAGGTTAGCCACCAGGCGCTCAACCTCACCACGCTCGATATAGGGGTCGCTGATGGAAGCCATTGAGGGCATCCAATTACCCAGAAAGACATCAAAATCATTGTTGCGCATGCCTGCGTAGGCGATCGGCACGGAAACCGTATCCACGCTTGGCTCGTAACCAAGCCCTTCAAGTACTTCACTGGCTAGCGCCGTCGTCGCGGTGATGTCCGTCCAGCCCACTTCTGCAAAGCGCACGCTGCTGCACTCGTCGGCGTAAGCCACCGCTGGTAGGCCTGCTGCCAGCAATAAAGCACCTGCGTAGCGTGAAGAAGTTCTGCTCATGATCGTGGTTCCCCTTAAACGTCTGCTGCGAACACTCATTGATGGCAGAGGTCGCATCCAGTGTAAATGTCGGCGCCTTTTTATTGATTGAACGTTCAATAAAAAAATGCCATCATGGTTAGGTAATCATGCCTGCGCCTGGGTTTCAAGCATCTACCCAAGTTAGGCATTCAACGAATTAGGAGAACGCTGTGCCAAAGGTGGGAATGGAACCGATACGCCGCCAGCAGTTGATCAACGCGACCATGGTAGCCATTGATGAAGTCGGTCTGGCAGAAGCCACCGTCATGCGTATTGCACGTCATGCGGGCGTTTCAGCGGGTATTATCAGTCACTATTTTGGCGGCAAGGATGGCCTGCTTGAGGCCACCATGCGGCAAATCTTGACCGACCTTACCAAGGCCGTGGCAGTGCGCCGCCATGCGCTGGAAGACAACGCCCCGCGTGCTCATATCGGCGCCATTATCGAGGGCAACTTTGACCGCACCCAGGTCACCGGCCCAGCCGCCAAGACTTGGTTAGCCTTCTGGGCCAGCAGCATGCATAAACCCATGCTACAGCGGTTGCAAAACGTCAATGATCGCCGCCTTTACAGCAATTTATGTCACCAGTTTAAACGCGTCATGCCCCCTACCGAGGCCCGTAACGCGGCCCGCGGCTTGGCGGCCATGATTGATGGCTTATGGCTGCGCGGCGCCCTGACGCCTGAAGGTCTTGACGCGGCAGAAGCTCGCCACCTTGCGCACACCTATCTCGACCAGCTTTTTGCTCATCATGGATGCACTACGAAAGCATCCAATATTTATAGTTAATTAACTTATTCATGGAGACCGACATGGCCGCTCAAAACATACAGCCACTCTATATTGATGGTCGCCAGGTAGACGCCACATCAGGCGACACCTTCACAGTCACCAACCCTTTTGATGGCAGCTTGCTGGCCACGATTGGTCAGGCAAGCCAAGCGGATGTCGACACGGCTGTAGAAGCCGCTCTGCGGGGCCAGCGTGAATGGGCTGCAATGACCGGCATGGAACGCTCGCGCATCTTATTGCGCGCTGTTGCGATATTAAGAGAGCGCAATGACGAGCTTGCCGAGCTTGAAACCCGCAATACCGGCAAGCCGATCAGCGAAACGGCTAGCGTCGATATCGTCACCGGCGCAGATGCGCTCGAGTACTACGCTGGCTTGGCGCCTGCAATTCAAGGCAGCCAGATTCCCCTACGCGACAGCTCTTTTGTGTATACCCGCCGCGAGCCGCTCGGCGTGATTGGCGCGATTGGTGCTTGGAACTACCCGATTCAGATTGCCTGCTGGAAAGCGGCTCCCGCACTCGCGGCAGGCAATGCAGTAGTGTTCAAGCCCAGTGAAGTTACCCCGCTCACTGTGATGAAGCTGGCGGAAATCTTCACCGAAGCCGGTCTGCCCAACGGCGTTTTCAACGTGGTGCAGGGCGATGGCCGCGTAGGTGCCATGCTCACCGAGCATCCTGGCATCGCCAAGGTATCGTTCACCGGCGAAGCAGGCACCGGCAAGAAAGTCATGGCCGCCGCCGCTAGCTCGACGCTAAAAGACGTCACCATGGAACTGGGTGGCAAATCGCCGCTGTTGGTTTTTGCGGATGCCGACCTTGATCGCGCTGCAGACGCCGCCATGATGGCCAACTTCTACTCCAGCGGCCAAATCTGTACCAACGGCACGCGGGTATTTGTTGAGCGCAGCGTTAAAGACGCCTTTGAAGCCAAGCTGGTAGAGCGCGTCAAGCGAATCAAAGCAGGCGACCCCATGGATCCCAGCGTTAACTTTGGCCCCTTGGTCAGCTTCGAGCATCAGGAGAAAGTGCTCTCCTATATTGCCCTGGGCAAAGAGCAAGGCGCTCGCCTGCTCGTGGGTGGCGACGATTGGAATACCGGCAGCTATGCAGAGGGCGCCTGGGCCGCACCGACGATCTTCACCGACTGCACCGACGAAATGCGCATTGTGCGCGAAGAGATCTTCGGCCCGGTGATGTCGGTACTCGCCTTTAATGACGAAGCGGAAGTCATTCGACGCGCCAACGACACCCCCTATGGCCTGGCCGCGGGTGTCTTCAGCGAAAGTTTGAACCGCGCCCACCGTGTCATTCACCAGTTGGAAGCGGGTATCTGCTGGATCAACACTTGGGGTGAGTCACCATCGGAGATGCCGGTAGGCGGCTATAAAGAGTCGGGTATTGGTCGCGAAAATGGTGTTGAGACGCTCAATCACTACACCCAGACCAAGTCGGTACAAATCGAGATGGGGCCGTTTGAGTCAGTGTTTTAGTCCCTGAATTAACACTCTCAAACACTGCGGCACAGGTAGGCGTGAAAGCGAAGCGTCTTTTTCAGGGCCGGAAAGAGCTCCATGCAATTCCGGCATTCCCGCCATCCATGGCGGTCAGATGAGAAAGCCGAGCGCCCATGGATGGGTTCACAGCGTTTTCGTGTCACACCTACCTGTGCCAACTCATTACCATCTTGATGAGGGAAGCATTGATGCCTCAACCACGCGAATTTGATTACATCATTATCGGCGCCGGCTCCGCGGGCAACGTGCTCGCTACTCGCCTCACCGAAGACAGCAGCGTCAGCGTACTGCTGCTAGAAGCGGGTGGGCCGGACTACCGCTTCGATTTCCGCACTCAAATGCCGGCGGCCCTCGCCTTCCCGCTTCAGGGTAAGCGCTACAACTGGGCCTTCGAGACCGACCCCGAGCCGTATATGGATAACCGCCGCATGGAGTGTGGCCGCGGCAAAGGCCTGGGCGGCTCCTCGCTGATCAATGGCATGTGCTATATCCGCGGCAATGCACTCGATTACGACAACTGGGCCAAACAGCCCGGCCTGGAAGATTGGGACTACCTGAGCTGCCTGCCCTACTTCAAAAAGTGCGAAACCCGCGACATTGGGCCCAATAGCTATCACGGCGGCGATGGACCGGTGAGCGTGACCACGCCAAAGTCCACTAACAACCCGCTCTATCGCACCTTTATTGAAGCTGGTAAACAGGCAGGCTACCCAGAGACTGAAGACGTCAACGGCTACCAGCAAGAGGGCTTCGGCCCCATGGACCGTTTCGTCACGCCCAAAGGCCGCCGCGCGTCCACGGCCCGGGGCTACCTGGACATTGCCAAGAAGCGCCATAACCTTACTATCGAAACACATGCCGTTACCGATGTGATTGAGTTTGAAGGTAAACGCGCCGTTGGTGTTCGCTATGAACAAAAAGGGGAAAAACAGCAGGCCTACGTACGCCGCGAAGTGTTGCTATGCGGTGGCGCTATCGCCTCGCCGCAGATTCTGCAGCGTTCAGGCATTGGCAATCCAGAACTGCTGAACGAACTGAATATCGAGACGGTTCACGCCCTGCCCGGCGTGGGTGAGAATCTCCAGGATCACCTGGAAATGTACATCCAGTACGAGTGCAAAGAGCCCATCTCACTTTACCCGGCCTTGAAGTGGTACAACCAGCCTAAGATTGGCGCCGAATGGCTATTCAATGGCACCGGCGTTGGCGCCAGTAATCAGTTTGAATCCTGTGGCTTTATTCGCAGCCGGGATGAAGAGGAGTGGCCCAATCTGCAGTACCACTTCCTGCCCATCGCCATCAGCTACAACGGCAAGAGCGCGGTGCAGGCCCACGGTTTCCAGGCCCACGTCGGCTCGATGCGCTCTGAAAGTCGCGGCCGTATCCGCCTGACGTCAAAAGATCCACATGCGGCGCCCAGCATCCTGTTTAACTACATGGCCAAAGAGAAAGACTGGCAAGAGTTCCGTGATGCTATCCGCCTCACTCGTGACATCATCGCCCAGCCAGCCTTTGAGAAGTACCGCGGTCGTGAAATAGCGCCCGGACCGGACGTGCAGTCCGACGCCGAACTCGACGCCTTCGTCAAAGAGCATGCCGAAACCGCCTATCACCCCTGCGGCAGTTGCCGAATGGGCGAAGGCGAGATGGCGGTCACCGACGGCCAGGGGCGCGTGCATGGTATTGAAGGTCTGCGCGTGGTCGACGCCTCGCTCTTCCCGGTGATTCCTACCGGCAACCTGAATGCCCCCACCATCATGCTGGCGGAAAAGATCGCCGACCGCATCAAGGGTAATGAGCCGCTGCCCCGGGCGAGTGTGGACTACTATGTCGCCAACGGCGCGCCTGCCAAACGCGCCTGAACATTCCGTCTATTCGCCACTCAAAATGCCATGGCTTCACGTCATGGCATTTTTTTATATCTAACAAGGCATCCGGGTGTAAACATACCTAAAGGCTTGCATAAAACCGCGCCTATCTGCCAATATTCAAACAAGTGTTCGATTAACGCGCTCATTAACAACAGCAGGCTGTCGTTATAGGCCTGAAACAGAGAGAACTATTATGCTCACCCTACTCCTTATCGTGCTCGCCGTTGGTGGCCTGCTCGTGGTCATGCGTCGCGAAGCAGGCGCCCCCGCGGCGCTTGTGGTGCTTGGCGTATTGGGCCTTGTCGGCCTGCTGTTAGACGCTGAAGTGATCGGCGTTCTGCTATTGATTGGCGCCGCCGCTGTCGCCGTGGCAGGCCTGCCCGCCTTGCGTCGCAAATGGCTGACACCGCGCCTCTTCACCACCTTTAAAAAAGTGGCGCCCAAAGTGTCCGCCACCGAGCGCACGGCCCTGGAAGCGGGCAGCGTTTCTTGGGACGGTGAGCTATTTTCGGGCAAACCCCAGTGGGAAAAGCTGCTCGCCTTTAAAGACGAAGGCTTGCGCGACGATGAAAAAGCTTTCTTAGCCAATCAGTGTGCCAAAGCCGCTGGCATGTGCAACGCCTGGGATATCGCCCAAGAGCGCGCAGACCTGCCCCAGCAGCTGTGGGACTACCTGAAAAAAGAGGGCTTCTTCGGCATGATTATTCCGAAGGAGTACGGCGGCCTGGGCTTCTCGGCCAAAGCGCAGTCCATGGTGCTGCAAAAGCTCTCCGCCAACGAAACCCTGATGGTCACCGTGGGCGTACCTAACTCCTTGGGGCCTGGCGAGCTGTTGCTTAAATACGGTACTCAAGAGCAGAAAGATCACTACCTGCCACGCTTATCCGATGGCCGTGAGATTCCCTGCTTTGGCCTCACCGGCCCTCGTGCAGGTTCTGATGCCACGTCACTGCCCGATACCGGCGTTGTATGTAAGCAGACTATTAATGGCGAAGAAGTGCTTGGCCTGCGCCTTAACTTCGAAAAACGCTGGATCACGCTGGCGCCCATCGCCACAGTCGTCGGTCTTGCCTTCCGTCTCTTTGACCCTGAAAAGCTGCTGGGTGATGAAGAAGATCGCGGCATTACGCTGGCACTGATCCCCCGCGATACCGACGGCATGGAAATCGGTCGTCGTCACCACCCTATCGGCAGCCCGTTTATGAACGGCCCGATTATCGGTAAAGATGTCTTTGTACCGCTGGATACCATCATTGGTGGCCCGGACATGATCGGCCAGGGCTGGCGGATGCTGGTCGAGTGTCTCTCGATCGGCCGCTGCATCACGCTGCCCTCGGGCGCTACCGGCACCGCGCGTTATGCCCTGGGCTGGAGCGGTGGTTTCACTCGCGTACGTCGCCAGTTCAACGTACCGGTGGCCGAAATGGAAGGTGTGCAAGAGCCTCTTGCCCGCATGGCGGCATTGGCCTATATCTCCCAGGCCACCGTGTATCAAACTGCCAATATGATCGATCACGGCGAAAAGCCTGCGGTGCCCTCAGCCATTCTGAAAAGCCAGTTGACCGAATTCCAGCGCGTGCTGCTTAGTGATGCCATGGATGTTCACGGTGGCAAGGCGGTGACACTAGGCCCGCGCAACTACCTCGGTATCGGCTATAGCGCCAACCCGGTAGCAATTACCGTGGAAGGCGCCAATATCATGACCCGCAACCTGATGATATTTGGTCAGGGCGCGATCCGTTGCCACCCTTACGTGCTTGAAGAGCTGGCCGCAAAAGACGCCAATGACATGAAGGCGTTCGATAAAGCCTTCTTTGGTCATGCAGGCTTGATCTTTGGTAACGCCGCGCGCGCCTTTACCCTCGGCTTTGGCATCGGCAAATCCAGCGTTCCCTTTGATGGCCCAGCCACCATCTATGCTCAGGATATTGCCCGCCTTTCCGCTGGCTTTGGCCTATGTGCCGACGCAGCCATGGCAAGCCTGGGTTCAGCGCTGAAGAAACGCGAAATGATCTCCGCCCGGCTGGGGGATGTGCTTTCTAACCTCTACCTGACCTCCATGGTGCTCAAGCAGTGGCAAGCGGGCAGTAAAGTAGAAGGCGAAGAAGCGCTGCTGCACTACAGCTGTCGTTTCCTGCTTCAGCGTGCAGAACAGGCGTTCGTTGAGATTTTCGATAATCTACCCAACCGCGCCCTGGGTAAAACCCTCAACGCCGTAGTGATGCCGACCGGCCGCCGCTGGAACAAACCCCACGATGATTTGGCTCGCGATATCGCTAAGCGTGTTTCTACACACAGCGCCTTGCGTACCAAGCTGCTGGAAAACACCTGGGATGCGGATGACGGTGAGCAACGTAACCCGCTGGCGCGCTACAACGCTTTGCTGGTCGATTATGACCGCGCCGAAGCAATCTACCGCACGGTGAACAAAGCCTATGCCAAGGGCGAGCTACCGCAAACAGCACTGCATCCGGAGGCACGTGTAGAGGCCGGCTTGGAAAAAGGCCTTATCAATGAAGAAGATGCCGACTTCATGCGCATCTTTGAGGCCGAGGTTCTGGAAATGCTCACCGTGGATGATTTCGCCTATGATGCCTTCGCCAAGAACAAGTCCACGCTGATCGATCACAACGGCAAACCTGTGCCTGCGCCGAAACAGGCGGAAGAAAATATTAAGTAACACCTTTTTTTCAAGGAGTTACCTCAACATCAGCCGACTACTGCGCGCCAGTAGTCGGCTTTTTTGTTTTCGCTTTCTACGCCTAAATGCCTAGTCCTATCGCCCAAAAACGCGTTGCAAGTTCGCAAGTGATCAACTAGCCTTTCGTAAACGAAAGCAATTAATCTTATTTAACTGTATTGTTAACAGCATTCTCCGAGAGCGATCCCCCAACCGCTTCTCAAAATAGCTTTCTCCAATAACAATGACGCTAGCGAGATCGGCATGTCCTTACATTTGCAAAATATCGATCACATCGTTAACGGTGTGCCTCATATCAGTGGAATAGACCTAGCGCTTGAGCCAGGCTCATTCAATGTATTGCTAGGGCGGACGCTGGCCGGAAAAACCACTCTAATGCGTCTTATGGCGGGACTTGAGCCCCCTACCCGCGGAAAAATCATCATGGATGGCAAGGACGTCACCAACGTCTCCGTGCGCAAGCGCAATGTTTCCATGGTGTATCAGCAGTTTATCAACTACCCCAGCCTCACCGTTTACGACAACATTGCGTCGCCGCTGAAACTGGCCAAACACCCAAAAAGCGAGATTGATAAGCGAGTAGGCGAAATTGCTGAAATGCTGCATATCGAGCACCTGCTTAACCGCTACCCGCAAGAGCTTTCCGGCGGCCAACAGCAGCGCACCGCCATGGGGCGGGCCTTGATCAAAGATGCCGACTTAATTCTGTTTGATGAACCGCTGGTCAACCTGGATTACAAACTCCGCGAAGAGCTGCGCGACGAGCTTCGTGATCTCTTCAAAGCGCGCAACTGCATCGCGGTGTATGCCACTACCGAGCCCAACGAAGCGCTGGCGCTGGGTGGAAACACCGCCGTCCTGCATGAAGGCAGATTGCTTCAGTATGGCCCTACCGAACAGGTTTACCGGGAGCCAAACGGCCGCTTCAGCGCTGAAATGTTCTCCGAGCCGCCAATTAACATTGTTCCCGGTCGGCTTACCGATACCGAAATCACTTTCGATCAAACGTTACACTTTCCCTGCGATGACAAGTTAAAGCGCTTGGAGCCAGGTGACTATGATTTTGGTGTCCGCGCTTCGCACCTCACCTTGCAGCCACAACGCGCCGATGACCTGACGCTGGACGTCCATGTGGATGTAGCAGAAATCAGCGGCTCTGAAACCTTCCTGCATGTTCACCACGAACGTTTCCCCTTAGTGCTGCACCTAGCGGGCATTCACCAGTTTAGTGTTAATGAACCCCTGAAAGTTTACTTCCCCACCCATCAACTTTACGCCTTCGACAAACAGGGACATACAGTCCATATTCCTGCGCGTCAGGGAGGAGCTGCCCATGGCTGAGATCACTTTAAAAGGTCTGGCGCACTCCTATGAAAAAACGCCCAAGGGTGCAGCGGATTACGCTATTCGGCAGATGGATCACGTGTGGCATCAAGGCGGTGCCTATGCGCTTTTGGGGCCATCGGGTTGCGGTAAATCAACGCTACTCAATATCATTTCCGGTCTGCTTGAACCCTCAGAGGGTGACGTACTTTTTGACGGCCAGCGAGTTAACGAACTCCCCCCTGAAGAGCGCAATATTGCCCAGGTTTTTCAGTTCCCGGTGATCTACGACACCATGACGGTGTTCGACAATCTCGCCTTTCCCCTGCGCAATATGAATACCCCCGAGTATCGGGTGAAACCCAAGGTGCTTGAAGTTGCCGACATTCTGGAACTGACGCCGCTGCTGAACCGCAAGGCGAAGAACCTGACCGCCGATGAAAAGCAGAAAGTTTCCATGGGGCGTGGGCTGGTACGCGATGACGTGACGGCCATCCTGTTTGATGAGCCGCTGACGGTGATCGACCCACAGTTAAAGTGGAAGCTGCGCCGCAAGCTCAAGGAGATTCACGAACGCTTCAATATCACCATGATCTACGTGACCCACGACCAGTTGGAGGCGTCTACCTTCGCGGACAAGATCGCCGTGATGTACGACGGTCAAGTGGTTCAGTTCGGCACGCCCCGGGAGCTGTTTGAACGCCCGGCCCACACCTTTGTGGGGTATTTTATCGGCAGCCCCGGCATGAACTTCATGGCCATCGAGTATCGAGATGAGCACGTCATGTTCGGGAATCAATCACTGCCGGTCAGCGAGTCGGTAAAACGTGTGATTGCGACTGCCAGTTCCCGCAATATCAAACTGGGTATCCGTCCCGAATTTATTGCCATAACCACCAGCCCGACCGCCGACAGCGTACCGATTGAGGTCGTCAGCGTTCAGGATTTGGGCACTTACTCCCTGCTGACCTATAAGCTCAACGCACAAACCTTCAAGGCACGCCTTCCCGAAGGGCACTCACCCGTGGGGGAAGCGGCGTTTGCTGAGTTCGATACAGCAAAACTCGCCCTCTATATCGATGAATACCTCGTGGAGACCGGCCATGAATAACAAGGTACCCAACAACAAAGCGTGGCTGCTGGTGCTTCCCATGCTGGTATTGGTGGCGTTCTCCGCCATCATTCCACTGATGACCGTCGTCAACTACTCGGTGCAGGATGTGCTCGGCCCTAACGCCAGCTTTTTCACTGGCACCGAGTGGTTTAAAACCATGCTCAACGATGAGGCGCTACAAGCGGCGTTTCTGCGCCAGATTTCGTTCTCATTGATTATTCTGGCTATTCAGATTCCGCTGGGAATAGGGATCGCCCTGATCATGCCCAAACGGGGCTGGCAGGCCTCCGCCGTGTTGATATTGATCACGCTGCCGCTGCTGATTCCCTGGAACGTGGTGGGCAGCATCTGGCAAATCTTTACCCGTGGTGATATTGGCTTAATGGGCTGGGGGCTGCGCGAACTGGGCATCAGTTACAACATCACCGGTGACGCCAGCGATGCCTGGGTAACTATCGTGCTGATGGATGTATGGCACTGGACCCCGCTGGTGGCCATGCTTTGCTACAGCGGCCTGCGCTCGATTCCTGAAGCTTACTATCAGGCTGCACGTATCGACCGTGCCTCCAAGTGGGCAGTGTTCCGCTACATCCAGTTGCCCAAGCTCACCAACGTGCTCGTTATCGCCGTCCTGCTGCGCTTCATGCACTCGTTCATGATTTACGCCGAGCCCTTCGTGTTGACCGGCGGCGGCCCTGGCAGCTCGACAACCTTCCTGAGTCAGTCGTTGGCCACTATGGCGATCGGCCAGCAGGACCTGGGGCCTTCTGCCGCGTTCTCGCTGATCTACTTCCTTGTCATTCTGCTGGTGAGCTGGGTGTTCTACACCACCATCATGCACATGCAGAAAGACAAGCCCCCGCATGGAGGTGCCTAACATGAGCTACCAACTCGAAAACACCCAGCGCGGTGAAAAGTACAACACGATTTTTAGCAAAGTTTCACCTGCCAAGCGGCGTAACCGCACTGCTCGGGCGCATTGGCGCTCACGTATCCTGCTGGGCCTTTATCTGGCGCTGATGATCCTGCCCATTTACTGGCTGATCAACATGTCGCTGCAGACCAACAGCGAAATTCTTGGCTCGATGACGTTGTGGCCGCAAAACCTGACCTTTGACAACTATATTGGCATCTTCACCAACTCAAGCTGGTACATGGGCTACGTCAACTCAATGCTCTACGTGGCCATGAATATGCTGATCACCATTTGCGTCGCGCTACCGGCCGCTTACGCCTTTAGCCGCTACACCTTTATCGGCGACAAGCACCTGTTCTTCTGGCTGCTGACCAACTTGATGGCTCCCCCCGCCGTCTTCCTGCTGCCCTACTTCCAGCTTTACTACTCGGTAGGCCTTTTCGACACCCACATTGCCGTCGCGCTGGCCCACTGTCTTTTTAATATCCCGCTGGCGATCTGGATTCTGGAAGGCTTCATGAGCAGCGTGCCCAAGGAGATCGACGAAACGGCCTATATCGACGGCTATAGCTTTCCGCGCTTCTTCGTCAAGATTTTCATTCCGATGATCCGTTCGGGCATTGGCGTCACGCTGTTCTTCCTGTTCATGTTCTCTTGGGTGGAACTGCTCCTGGCACGCACGCTAACCGCCACCGATGCCCAACCAATCGGCATGATTATGACGCGCACCTCGACAGCCTCCGGAATTGACTGGGGCACCCTGGCCGCCGCCGGTGTGCTGACCATTATTCCCGGCATTCTGGTGGTCTATTTCGTCCGTAATCATATTGCCAAGGGCTTTGCCCTGGGCCGTACCTGAGGAGAGCGCACCATGTCTTGGATGGTATGGACCATGCCCACCGCCATATTCTTTTCATCAATCGCTGCCATGCTGGCGGGGATGACGATATGGGAGATCCTGTCTCCCACCATAGAGCGCAAAGGGTTTTTACCCATTGCCACCACTCGCGGAGACCGGCTGTTTATCGGCCTGCTCTCGGCGGCCTTTATCCACCTGGGAGTGATTGGTTTCACTTCATTATCCATCTGGATTGCACTAGCGGTATCAGCCGTATGGCTACTGGTTTTAATGCGCTGGGGCTAGCCCTTGAGACAGCCTCTTGAGATAGCCCTTAACAAGTTGTTGAAAAAGCACTTCAGCGTTTATTCGGTATCAAGGACGGCCAAGCCATCAAGGAAGAACACAACAAAACGAGGTCACCATGCAAAAGCACTACAACAAATTCAAACTGACAACCCTCGCCGCCAGCTTGCTGTTGGCATCGGGTACGCTGTCAGCGCAGGAAGAGGATGCCCGCGCCATTGCTGAACGCTTGGTCGATGAGCACTTCCAGAACTCGACGCTAAGCCGTGAAGAGCAGATCGAAGAACTGATGTGGTTTGCCAAGGCTGCCGAGCCTTTCCGTGACATGGACATTCAAACCGTGGCGGAAGGCCTCACTACCCACGTTTATGAAAGCGAAGTGTTAGCGGAAGCCTTTAGTGAGCTGACCGGCATTAACCTGACCCACAACATCATTGGTGAAGGCGATGTCGTGGATACCATGCAGAACCAGATGCAGTCGGGCAACAGCATCTATGACGGCTTCGTCAATGATACCGACTCCATTGGCACGCATATCCGCTATGGCACCACCATCAACCTCTCTGAAGCGATGGAGAACGAGTGGGCCGACTACACCCTGCCCACGCTGGACCTGGATGACTTCATCGGTCTGCAATATGGTACCGGCCCAGATGGCAGCATCTACCAACTACCGACCCAGCAGTTCGCCAACCTTTACTGGTTCCGCCATGACTGGTTCACCGACCCCGACCTGATGGCCCAGTTTAAGGAAATCTACGGCTACGAACTCGGCGTACCGACCAACTGGACCGCTTACGAAGATATCGCCAAGTTCTTCACCGAGGACGTGGGTGAGATAGACGGCACCAAGATTTATGGCCACATGGATTACGGTCGTCGTGATCCGTCACTAGGTTGGCGTTTCCACGACTCCTGGCTCTCCATGGCGGGCATGGGCAGCCAAGGGGTTCCCTTCGGCAACCCAGTGGATGACTGGGGTATCCGCGTCAATGAAGATAGCCAGCCGGTAGGCGCCAGCGTCAGCCGTGGCGGTGCTACCAACTCGCCGGCCTCCGTGTTTGCGATGCAGAAAGCCGTCGACTGGCTACGCGATTACGCACCTGAAGAAGCGCAGGGCATGACTTTTGGTGAAGCAGGCCCCGTGCCCGCGCAAGGCCATATTGCCCAGCAAATCTTCTGGTACACCGCGTTCACAGCTGACATGACCGACCCCGCCGTTGCGGTGACCGATGATGAAGGCAACCCGCTGTGGCGCATGGCTCCTTCCCCCACCGGCCCCTACTGGGAAGAGGGTATGAAGGTTGGCTACCAGGACGTAGGAGCATGGACATTCTTTGACTCAACGCCCGAAGACCGCCGCACCGCCGCCTGGCTGTTTGCCCAGTTCACCGTGGCAAAAACCACCTCGCTGGAAAAACTCATGCATGGTTTAACGCCGATTCGTGAGTCTGACATCTTCTCTGAGCAGATGACCGAAATGGCACCCAAGCTGGGTGGCCTGGTGGAGTTCTACCGCAGCCCCAACGAATCCAACTGGACACCGACCGGTACGAACGTACCTGACTATCCGCGCATGGCACCACTGTGGTGGCAGAACCTTGCACCGGTCATGAGTGGTGAAGTCACACCCCAGGAAGGTCTCGACAAGCTAGCGGCAGACCTGGACAGCACCATGAACCGTTTGGCCCGCGCTAACGTCTTCGACAGCTACGCGCCTGTACTTAACGAAGAGCAGGACCCACAGGTCTGGCTGGATCAGGAAGGCGCCCCGAAAGCCAAGCTGGATAACGAAATGCCGCAAGGCACCACCGTTCCTTACGATGAAATGATGGAAGCCTGGATGGCCGCCGGTACGCGCCAAGAATAACTAAGCTTAATAACTAAGTTTAGGAAAACTACGCGTCAAAGCTTGCAGGGCGGGCGACTGCCCGCCCTGCCAAGGGTTTCATTGGCGGTATGCCAGAGCAAAAGAGAGAACACCCACTGCAACCGGGCTATTGATTGGTTAATTGGATCCGCTATGAAACTGCGAAATAGAAACATTGAAAAGTTACCTAACGAAACCTTTGATGCTCTGATTATCGGCGGCGGCATCAATGGCGCGGCCACCGCAGCAGCGCTGGCTGGTAAAGGCGCAAAAGTTGCACTAATTGACCGCGGCGACTTCGCCGGCAGTACCAGCATGCACTCCTCCAACCTGGTATGGGGAGGCATCAAATACATGGAAAGCAAGGATTTTGCCCTGGTTCGCAAACTATGCAAAAGCCGCAATCACTTGATCAAGAGTTACCCTTCCACGGTGCAGGAAATTCGCTTCCTGACCACTATTTCAAAAGGTTTCCGCCACTCTCCACGCTACCTGTGGGCGGGCACCTGGCTTTACTGGCTGATGGGCAACGGCTTCACCAAACTGCCGCGCCTGCTCTCGCCAAATAAAATCAAGCAGGAGGAGCCCATCATTGATATTGAGGGGGCCGTTGGCGGTTTCGAGTATTCTGACGCCTACCTGCACGATAATGACGCTCGATTTGTCTTCAACTTTGTTCGCCAAGCGCTTAACTATGGGGCGATTGCCGCCAACTACGTCGAATCACTTGGCGCCGAGCGCCAGGATGGCCTATGGGTGACCAAGGCACGCAACGTGATGGATGGCAGCACCTTCGATATACGCGCCAAGGTACTCATTAACGCGGCCGGCCCGTGGGTGGATCAGCATAATGAGCTGACCGGCCAAAAAACCACTCACCACCACCTCTACTCCAAAGGCATTCACCTCATCGTTCCGCAATTAACGGATTCCCAGCGGGTGCTGGCGTTTTTTGCTGACGATGGCAGATTATTCTTTGTCATTCCCATGGGTAACCGTACCTGCATCGGCACCACGGATACGCATATGGAGCATCCGGAGGTGGAGGTCACCGCTGACGATATCGCCTTTGTGCTGGAAAATATCAACAAGCGTTTGACCCTGGCCAAGCCATTGAGCCAAGACGATATTATTTCTACCCGCTGCGGCGTACGGCCGTTAGCGATCAAAGATGATCAAGGCAACGATCGAGACTTCCTGCAGCTATCGCGCAAGCATGTAGTCGACACCAATGCCGAAAGCGCGCATATCAGTATCTTTGGCGGCAAGCTGACCGATTGCTTGAATGTGGGTGATGAAATTGCCGAAGAGATCAGCCAGTTGGGCGTTTCCCTCACAGACCCTAAATTCCACTGGTACGGCGAACCACCCAACCCCGTCAAGCAGCAGTTTATGGATCAGGCCAAGCGCATGAACCTGGATGCCATGACCGCCCAGACCTCATCTGAGCTGCTCTCCACACGGCTCTGGCGGCGTTATGCCGACCAAGCTATTCAGATGTTGGAGAAAATCCGCCAGGATCCTGCCCAGGGTGAAATTCTAATCGAGGGCACCGAGTATATTCGCTGTGAGCTTGAGCATGCCCGCGATCACGAAATGATCACTCAGCTTGAAGACTTTCTACGCCGTCGTGCCAAGGTCTCGCTGGTTGTTCCCCATGAGCAGTTGCGCCATTCAAACGGTCTGAAAGAAGCCTGCCGGGTATTATTTGGCGACGATGCAGATGAACGTTTTAACAGTTACTTTGAACAACACCGGGACACATCGCTGCCTTTTACACCCGTAGCCAATGCTTAATCGTTGATAAAACTAAAAAGCCCCCTTATATCAATAAGGGGGCTAAGGGTTATTTAAGCAATTGTTCTATTTTACTCTTCATCTTCAATACGAAGTTGAGAGTCTCCCGCGAGCACTTCATCCCAGGCTTCTTCCAGTGTGTAGCCTGAACGACTATCCACCGTGTCGATAACCTCAACCGCATGTTGCAGTGACTCACGATTACCCTTCAGCGCCACCACTAACCTGGCGAGATCTTGCTTGCTGAAGGAGCTGGCGATGCTATTGGCTTGTTGGCTCAGTTCGATGCAGTTCATTAGTACTACCTCATGGTATGGTCATCCGCTGCCTAACCGCCAATCGGTTTAAAAGCAGCCATCTTAATTAACGACGTATGGTGACGTTGCTACTCATGCTGGGCCGGATAAGTGCCCAGTTCGGTAACTGCGAAACGGTCACAAGCGTTACAAGACCTTCGCCCTTTAGCGCTAGGGTAATACTGAAGCGCTATCGTTCTGTAGCAGGGATTAGTTCAGTGATTCGGGATAACGAGTCACCTTCCTGATCCATGACCTCACTATGGGCTACAGCAGGAAAGCTCACAATGCGTCATTGGCCGCAGGCATGGTTGTAACTCGACTACATAAACGCTCAATAAGCGTTAATGGTGTTAAAGACTTTCATGAGGGGCGCTAAAAGCGAAGAAAGGCGGCCAATTGCTTAATTGGCCGCCGCATTATAAAGAATCGAAAGAGTGAATAGATAGTGTGCTTAAGTAGGAAGGCTGCACTTATTAGTTGAATTCAGGTCATTATCTAAGGCGTGGAGCGGACTCTCGACACCGCATCCAACCAACCCTGGTAAAGCTGCTCACGTGTAGCTTCTTCCATGGTGGGCATAAAGCTCTTCTCGCAGCGCCACAGTTGTTCGATCTCTTCCAGGGTTTGATACCAGCCCAGACGCAGACCCGCTAAATAAGCAGCCCCCAGCGCAGTGGTTTCCAATATGGTGGGGCGATCCACCTGCACGCCCAGCATATCGGCAAGAAACTGCATCACCCAGCTGTTTTTCACCATACCACCGTCAACCCGTAAATTGCCCGGCGGCGCCTCCATATCGTCATTCATGCAGTGCTGCAGGTCACGGGTTTGGTAGCACACCGCCTGGAGCCCCGCGGCGACTATTTCAGCAATACCGGTATCGCGGGTTAAACCAAAAATCGCGCCACGTGCTTTTGGGTCCCAGTGCGGCGCCCCTAAACCGGTAAAAGCGGGCACCAGATAAACGCTATGCCCGCTACGGGTCTTCTGAGCCAGCGCTTCGGTTTCCGAGGCATCGGCAAACAGATTCAGACCATCGCGCAACCACTGCACCGTCGCCCCGGCCACGAAAATACTGCCTTCCATCGCATAGGTCGGCTTACCGTTAAGCCGGTAGCCAATCGTGGTCAACAAACGATTACGCGAAAGCGAGGGCGTCTCACCGGTGTTCACAATCATAAAGCAGCCGGTACCGTAGGTACTCTTGCCCATCCCCGGCTGAAAGCACGCCTGCCCGACCAACGCAGCCTGCTGGTCGCCTGCTACCCCTGCGATGGGAAGCGGTGCGCCTAGCCAGTGCGCCTCGGTAGTACCGAAATCATCGCTGGAATCTTTCACTTCGGGCAGTAAATTGGCGGGTATATCGAATAGTGCCAGTAGCTCGTCATCCCACTCTTGGGTATGGATATTGAACAGCGCGGTTCGAGACGCGTTGGTAGCATCGGTGACGTGCTGCTGGCCGCCGGTCAACCGCCAGATTAGAAAGCTGTCGACGGTGCCGAAGGCCAGTTCCCCCCGTTCGGCGCGCTCACGTGCGCTCTCGACATTCTCCAGCAGCCAGGCAAGCTTGGTCGCCGAGAAATAAGGATCAATCAGCAGGCCGGTCTTGGCTTGAACGATCTCGGTATGCCCTTTATCCCGCAGCGACTGGCACAAATCCGACGTGCGGCGATCCTGCCAGACAATGGCGTTATACAGCGGCTTGCCGGTTTTTCGATCCCACAGGATGGTGGTTTCACGCTGGTTGGTAATGCCTATACCGGCAATCTGGTCTGGCGTAATCTCGGCACTGGCCATCACTTCTCGGCAGGTGGCCACTACCGTTTCCCAGATATCTTCGGGGTTGTGCTCAATCCAGCCGTCATGAGGGAAGTGCTGGGTGAATTCCTGCTGAGCGACGGCCGCCACCTGACCTTCGCGGTCAAAGAGAATAGCGCGCGAGCTGGTGGTACCCTGATCAATGGCGAGTATATAAGAGGACATGTCGAGTTCGCTTTGTTGTATTGTCTTTCGATTTTGTTGACTTGCTTTCGCTTTATTATGTTTTAAGGCTACTCCAGCCGCTCTAAATGCTCAAGGATGAAACTGCGACAAAGACGGCTAGGCTAGGCTAGGCGATATGCAGCGCTACATCGTGCTGGGTCAGCAAGCGCTGGATCGCTTCCGGCGGTTTGCGATCGGTGAAGAGCGCATCCAACTGGTCCAGATTGCCCTGCCGCACCACCGGGTTACGGTGAAATTTGGAGTAGTCTGCCGCTAGGTAGATGCGCCGCGAATTGGCAATAATCGCTTGGGCGACACGTACTTCCTGGTAGTCAAATTCCAGCAGTGAGCCATCCTCGTCAATGCCACTGATGCCGATGATGCCGTAATCCACCTTGAACTGATTGATAAAGTCGATGGTGGCTTCGCCGATAATCCCGCCATCGCGAGAGCGCACCTGCCCCCCGGCGATGATTACGGTAAAATCCTCTTTATGCTGAAGAATGGCCGCCACATTCAGGTTGTTAGTAATGATCTCGAGACCCTGATGCTCCAGCAACGCGTGGGCAATCACTTCATTGCTGGTACCGATGTTGATGAACAGCGATGAGTGGTTGGGTATGTGTTGCGCCAAGCAGCGGGCAATGCGCTCCTTCTCTTCCAGGTGAAGCGTCTTGCGCGTGCTGTAGGCGGTATTCACCGTGCTGGATTCGATGCCTACACCGCCATGCACACGGCGCACACGGCCTTCATCAGCCAGGGTATTCAAATCCCGCCGAATGGTCTGCGGTGTCACCGCAAAGTGGTCGGTGAGCTGTTCGATACTCATGTAGCCGTGCTGACGAACTAGCTCGACAATGGCATCCTGACGAAATTGTTGGTTCATAAGCCCGGCCTGTTCGATTTTCTTGGTTTCTGAACGTAATAGGTTAGCAAAATTTTCGAAACCTAATAGCCTTCATCCCCTCTTCGCTACCATCACACCGACAGGCCGGACCGTTAGACGTTTTTTAAAGCGGCCATACCAGCAGAATAAGCGGGATAGCGGCAGCCAATACTACCAGTGAAAGCGGTAGCCCCAGTTTCCAGTAATCGCCGAACCGATAGCCGCCAGGGCCCAGCACCAGTGTATTCGACTGATGGCCGATGGGAGTTAAAAACGCACAGGAAGCACTTACGGCCACCACCATCAAGAACGGATCGAGCGAGACATCGAACCCATTGGCCAGGCTGACTGCAATCGGCGCCATCAGCAGCGCAGCCGCCGCGTTGTTGACCACATTCGAGAGCAGCATAGAGAGCAGGAACAGCCCCACCATGGTGACCACCACCGGCCAGTCGCTGCCAAAGCGCAGCAGTGCATCGGCAATCAGGTCGGCGCCGCCACTGGTTTCAAGCGCCTCCCCCACGGGTATCATTGCGGCCAACAGCACGATCACAGGGCCGTCGATGGCTTGATACCCTTCGCGCAACGGCAATACGCCAATCAGTAGCGAAATCAAAGCAGCGGTACTCATGGCGACTGCCGCAGGCAGCAGATCGAACAGCATGGCAATAATTGCTAAGGCAAAAATGGCGATCGACATTGCCAGCTTGCGCGGCTGCCCCAGATGCAATTCCCGGCTCGCTAACGGCAGGCAACCGAGGGAGGCCAGACTGTCGGACATTTCATTCTCACTGCCCTGCAGCAGCAACACATCGCCGTTCTTAAAGCGGATATCACGCAGACGCTGCTTCAAGCGCCCACCGTCACGGGCCACGGCCACCAAGTGCAGGCCAAACTGGTGATTCAGGCGTAACTGGCGCACGCTGCGGTTAATCATCATGGAATCATTGCGTACCACGGCTTCAATTAGCTGCAAGCCTTCGGTATCCACCGGCTGCCGGTCCTGTGCCGCATCTTTCGCTTCACCCATGCCAGCTTTCTCGCCCTCTTCGCCGCTTGCGGTGTGCTCAGGGCCGTCCGCCTCCTCTTCCAGTTCGGCTATCGCACTAAGCCCTACCTTATCTTCCAGCATCTGGAGTTCATCGGGTCCTGCTTCCAACAGCAGGATATCGCCCTCTTCCAAGGCGCCGTGGAAGTTATAGCCAGCACGACGGTTATCATCGCGAACGACCGCTAACACGGGGATGGTTTCGTCCAGCTCATCGCGCAATTGCTGTAACGTTAAGCCTTTGGCTTTCGACTCTTCACCTACTTTCAATTCCACCAAATAGTTGGCGGTATCGAACATTTCATCGGTAGAGGCTTGGCCGCTGCGCTTCGGCGTCAAGCGCCAGCCCACCAACACAATAAACACAAGCCCCACCAGCGCCACCGCAATCCCGACAGGCGAAAAGCTAAACATGCTAAACGCTTCACCCGTCACATCGCGCCGGTAACTAGAGATAATGATATTGGGTGGCGTGCCAATTAAGGTTGTCAGGCCGCCCAGCAGAGACCCGAACGCCAGCGGCATCAGCAGTAAAGAGGGCGAGGTATTATGTTCACGAGCCAACCGCATCGCCACCGGTAACAGCAGTGCGAGAGCGCCCACATTGTTCATAATGCCCGATAACAACACGACGGTACCCACCAGCACTAATAGCTGAAGCAGCAGGTTTTCACCCACTTTTACCACTTGATTGGAAATAATATCGACCACACCGGAGCGTTCAAAGCCCCGGCTAAGTACTAGCACGGCGGCCACTGTAATAACCGCCGGATGGCCGAAACCCATAAAGGCATTCTCGGCAGGCACTAGCCCGAGCATGACCGATCCCAGCAACGCCGCCAACGCGACTAGATCGTAGCGAAAGCGCCCCCATATGAACGCAACCAGCGTCAGGCCAAGCACGATAAAGACCAACGTACTTGGCGAAAGCGCCAACCACTCAAGCCCTAGCGCTTCAAGATTAAGACTCTCAACTCCTGAGCCCTCAGCACCTGAGCTCTCAACACTCATGTCCTCAGCCGACATCCTTTTCCTACTCCCTTGCCACCGTTTGATAGCGGCAGCATACGATTGATGCACTCCACGCCACAGGCATGGCTATTCCCCACGCACATTAGACGTTTACTATACACAGATATAGTCCCTGCATACGCACCGCCCGTTGAATAGCCGACCGTGGCATTCGGCCCTGAGCAGCTTGCCAATAACGTGGCAAGCGATGAGAGCCGAATGCGTCAGCTGAGTGTGTATGTAGGTGCGTATGTAGGGTATTTATGTAGGTAGGAATTAGGGCAAGAGAATAGTCGAGCCGGTAGTTTTACGGCTCTGTAGGGCGTCCTGGGCCTTACCCGCTTCTGCCAGCGGATAGCGGTTGGCGATGTCAATCTTGACCTTTCCGCTCTCGAGCATGGCGAAGAACTCCTGGCACATCATCTCCAGACGCTCGCGCGTGTCGGCGTAACCGTTAAGGCTGGGGCGGGTCACGTAAAGCGCGCCCTTCTGGTTGAGGATGCCGATATTAACACCATCCACCGGGCCAGAAGCGTTGCCGAAGCTCACCATCAAGCCGCGCGTCTTCAGGCAATCCAGCGACATCTCCCAGGTATCCTTGCCTACCGAGTCATACACCACATCGCACATCTCGCCGTTAGTCAGCTCGCGCACCCGCTCGACCACGTTCTCTTCGCTGTAATTGATCGTCGCCCAGGCACCATTGGCCATAGCCAGATCCGCTTTTTCCTGGGAACTGACAGTACCAATTAGCTTGACGCCTAATGACTTCGCCCACTGGCAGGCAATCGACCCTACCCCACCGGCAGCCGCATGGAACAGAATGGTTTCGCCGCCTTTCAGCTCATAGGTCTGGCGCAGCAGGTATTGCACGGTCAGGCCCTTGAGCATACTGGCCGCTGCCGTCTCGAAATCGACAAAATCGGGGAGCTTAACCACTTTCGCCGCAAGCAACGTATGCAGTTCTGCATAAGCGCCCAAAGGCCCTTGGGCATAAGCGACGCGATCACCGACGCTTAAGTGCGTCACGCCAGCGCCGACAGCATCGACTACACCAGCGCCTTCGGTGCCAAGGCCAGAAGGCATCGCGGGGGCAGGATAAAGCCCGGTACGAAAATAGATATCAATAAAATTGAGGCCAACGGCTTTATTGGCAATACGCACTTCGCCCTGGCCGGGTTCAGCGGGGGTCACGTCGACCAGTTCAAGCACCTCGGAACCGCCGGTCTGGGCAAATTGGATACGCTTAGACATTAGGGTTTCCTTTCATTGTTGGGTTTGTACAAGATAGTCAAGACAACAGGTGCCGCTATACAAGCGCGTCGCGTGCTATAAATCAAGCTAGTACGCTATCACCGGTTGCGGCTGAACACTGGCGCGATGAAATCCTGTTGTCATGCACTCATGTTAGAATCAATACTCCTTTATCGTCCAAGACTTAGAGCGCTGTCATGACGCATCCCGCTATTCAAGTTCCCTCGCTGATTGCCCACCGCGGCTACTCTGCCGCTGCTCCCGAAAACACCTTGACCGCAGTGCGCGCCGCCCATCAGGCGGGCGCCACCTGGGTAGAGCTGGATCTGCAATTGCTCGGTGATGGCACCCCGGTCATCTGGCACGACGCCGACGTGTCACGCTGCTCAAATGGCCGCGGTAGCCTGGCCTCAATGAGCTGGGCAACAGCGCAAACGCTGGATGCGGGCAGCTGGTTTGGTGATCGCTTTGCAGGTGAAAAAATGCCCAGCTTGGGAGAGATGCTGGCGCTGCTTAACGAGCTGGAAATGGGCGTCAACATGGAGATCAAGGTTAACAAAGGGCGCGATCCCATCGCGCTGGTTGAGCGCGCCCTACCTGAGATGCTGGATACCCTGCCTTCCGAACGGCTGATCATCTCCTCCTTCAATACCGAGGCCCTGACCCACTGCCGCCAGTTAGCGGGCAAGGAGCGTCTGGCGCTGGGCGTGCTGTACAATGGCGTACCCAAAACTTGGCGAGCACAGTGCGAAGCCATTGAAGCTTTTAGTGTGCATCCGTCCTGGTCACGCCTGAAGCGCGCCCAGGTTGAGGCCATGCAAAAGGACGGCTATCAGGTCCTGTGCTATACCGCCAATGACCCCAGTGCCTTCCATAGCCGCTGGGCGTGGGGTGTCGCCGGTGTGATTACCGACGAACCCGCCGTGTTCAAGCGCTTTCTAGATAGCCATTGATCCATTCAGATACTTGAATACGTTCAAACAATGACAAGGAGTCCGTTGTGAAATACCTGGGAGCCCACGTGAGCGCAGCTGGCGGCGCAGACCAAGCCGTTCACCGGGCGGTAGAGATCGGTGCCGATGCCTTTGCGCTGTTCACCAAAAACCAGCGCCAATGGAAAGGCAAGCCGCTCACCGATGACGCGATTCAAGCCTTTCGTGACGCCTGTGCTAAACACGATTTTTCACCTGGGCAAATTTTACCCCACGACAGCTACCTGATTAATCTGGGTCACCCGGAGCAGGAAGGCTTAGCCAAATCACGGGAGGCCTTTTTAGATGAAATGCAGCGCTGCGAGCAGCTCGGCCTCACGCTGCTCAACTTCCACCCAGGCAGCCATCTAAACAAGATCAGCGAAAGCGACTGTTTAAAGCGTATTGCCGAGTCCGTTAATGAGGCGCTTACACATACCCAAGGTGTCACGGCAGTGATTGAAAACACCGCTGGGCAAGGCACCAACCTGGGCTGGCGCTTCGAGCATCTGACCGAGATCATTGACCATGTAGACGATAAAACCCGGGTAGGCGTATGTATTGATACCTGCCATGCATTTGCCGCTGGCTATGACCTGCGCAGTGCAGAAGCCACACAGGCAACGCTCGATGAGCTGGGTAAAGTGGTGGGGTTCAACTACCTGCGAGGCATGCATTTGAACGATGCCAAAAGCGGATTCGCCAGCCGTGTGGACCGCCATCATAGCCTGGGCAAAGGCAATATCGGGCTACCCGCCTTTACCACCATCATGCAGGATGCCCGGATTGACGGTATCCCCTTGATACTGGAAACCATCGAGCCAGCTATATGGGCCGAGGAGATCAGTTGGCTGCGCGCCCAGGCGCCCGAAGAAGCCACGCCGAGCCATTAAACTCTGCACGGCTGCGGCTTCTGCATGGCGCGGCTTTTGCACCCCAGGCAATGCTTGCCTACCCTTAGACTCCTTTCCCAAGCCCAGCCGACGTAAGGAGTATGCAATGAGCGGTACCGATCTTGGCAGCCTGGATGCCCAAACCTTAGCTCACTTGTTCGAAAGCCGTGAGGCTTCACCCCTCGAGGCGACCCGAGCCGCCCTTGAGCGGATTGAGCGCTTCAATCCGGACGTGAACGCTTATGTTCACGTGGATACCGAAGGCGCCGAATCAGCGGCAAAAGCCTCGGCAAGGCGCTGGGGGCAAGGTAAACCGCTCAGCCCCATCGATGGGGTGCCGGTATCGCTGAAAGACCTGACTCAAGTGGCAGGCATGCCATGTCGGGAAGGGTCACTGACCTCCTCCGACGCGCCATGCGATACAGATGCGCCTCCGGCCCGCATGTTGCGCGAAGCAGGGGCGGTGATACTGGGCAAAACCAATACGCCCGAATTCGGCTGGAAAGCAGTCACCGACAACCGCGTCTTTGGCGCCACGACCAACCCCTGGAATACCCGTTTGACCCCTGGCGGCTCCTCCGGCGGAGCCGCTGCAGCCGCAGCTCTCAATATGGGCGTGCTTCACCAGGGCGGCGATTCAGGTGGCTCGATCCGTATTCCTGCGGCGTTTACGGGGGTATTTGGCTTCAAGCCCACCTACGGCTGGACACCTCAATGGCCGCCCGCAAAAGAGCCCAGCCTTTCACACCTGGGACCACTGACGCGCACCGTGCGCGACGCGGTCAGCATGCTAAATGTAATAGGCCGCTACGATTACCGTGACCCTTACGCCACGCGCGGCCAACCCGATTGCTGGGGGGTCGACCTGGAAAAAGGATTAACCGGCTTGCGAATTGGCTACTCCGCAGATCTTGGCTACGCCACGGTAGACCCGCAAATTGCTGAGCGCGTGCATGAAGCGGCGACTCGATTAGAAGCCTTGGGAGCTGAAATCGTCGAGGTAAACCCAGGCTTCTCATCGCCACTGGAGACCTTTCGTAAGCTGTGGTTCACCGCCTCGCTAGAGCAGTGGTCGCAAACGGGGCAACACCAGCGCACGCTCTTGGATCCCGGCATGGTAGCCAATGCCCGCGAAGCGGAGCCCTGGAAAGCCGTTGAGCTGTTTCGTGCCCTGGCCGACCGTGCAGCATTAACGCAGCATCTGGAACACTTCAATCAAGAGTACCATCTGCTGATGACGCCCTCAGTGGCGGTCAGTCCGTTTGAAATCAACCATGAAGTTCCCCCCGGCAGTGATATGCAGGACTGGGAAGAGTGGGCGCCGTTTAGCTACCCTTTTAACCTCAGCCAGCAACCCGCCGCATCAATACCCTGCGGATTTACCGATAACGGCTTGCCGGTGGGGTTTCAACTCGCTGGCGGTAAATTTGATGACATTCGCGTTCTGCGCGCCTGCCACGCTTACATGGAAGCACATCCACCGCGCTTTCCCAGTGCTCCCAATCCCGCCAGCATGCGTAACGCATAGTCAACATGAAAAAACCCAGCCAAGCGTAACGCCAGGCTGGGTTTTGCAATTAATGGATAGTCGTTACATCGTAGACAGCTTTTCTTCGTCCAGTACGCCCGACATGCGCACCATTGCGAGCGCTTCATCAAGGCTATCCATTTCTTCGATCATGACCAATTCGCTCTCCAGGCTCACCGGCTGGCCAGCCTTTTCAGACAGCAGTTTTTCCAGGGAGGCTACATCCATAGCGTCGTCTAACTGGTGAACATCCACTGAGGCGCTGTTGCGGCCGGGTAGGTAGATGGTGCCATTAGAGAAATCCACGGCGTAAGCAATTACCCCAGGAACGATAAAGAACAGTAACCCCACCCCATTGGCAATGGCGACCACCGGATCAATATCACCGCTCATTTGGCCTTTGCGCTCAGGATGAAAAAGTGTACCGCAACCACTCAGTGACACAATGGAGACGCCAACCACGGCGCCTGTCAACCAGCGACGAACGGCTTGATGCATGAAGGTTTCCTCAATCAAAAAAGTAACGGTAGTCGGTGTAACATGTTGTGATGAAGCCATTTCTAGCGGCTCATTGCTACCGACCAGCACGCCCTAAAACCTGCTTAGTCTAGCACACCCGACCAAAAGCACAGGGTTGAGATGATCATGCGGATTTTGCCGCTTTAAGCGCTAGGCCGTACAATGCCTACATTCAACGTAAACGGGGCCACTGCCCCGCTTCCAGGCACACTTTCTTCTAAACGCTATTTTTCTAAGCTCTAAGGAATGCTCACGCCCATGCGCGCCAGCCAATTATTGATTGCCACTCTGAAAGAGACCCCGGCCGACGCCGAAGTCATTAGCCACCAGCTAATGCTCCGCGCCGGGATGATTCGCCGTTTAACCTCAGGGCTCTATACATGGCTTCCGCTAGGCCTGCGCACACTGCGTAAAGTGGAAGCCATTGTGCGCGAAGAGATGAACCGCGCCGGTGCCCAGGAGGTTCTCATGCCGGCCGTGCAACCGGCTGAGCTGTGGCAGGAGTCCGGCCGTTGGGAGCAGTATGGCCCTGAGCTACTACGCCTGAAAGATCGCCACGACCGCGATTACTGCGTTGGCCCAACCCACGAAGAGGTCATTACCGACCTGGTGCGTAAAGAGATCGCCAGCTACAAGCAGTTACCAATCAATTTTTATCAGATCCAGACCAAGTTTCGCGACGAGATTCGTCCGCGTTTTGGCGTGATGCGCTCACGTGAGTTCATCATGAAGGACGCATACTCCTTTCACCTTGATGAAGCCTCGCTGAAGCAGACCTACCAGGATATGTACGATGCCTACACACGCATTTTCACGCGTTTAGGCCTCGACTTCCGCCCGGTGATCGCAGACAACGGCTCCATTGGCGGTACGGGCTCCCACGAATTCCACGTACTGGCGGGCTCCGGCGAAGATGACATCGTGTTCTCTAACGCCTCCGACTACGCGGCCAATATGGAAAAAGCCGAAGCTCTGCCTGCTCCTCTGGGCAGCGACATACAGCGCGAAGCACCTACCCAAGAGATGCATCTGGTAGATACACCTAACGCCAAAACCATCGCCGCCCTGGTTGAGCAGTTTGATCTGCCGATCGAGAAAACGGTCAAGACCCTGATTGTACGTGCAACTGAAGGTGGCCTGATTGCCCTATTGGTGCGCGGCGATCATGAGCTGAACGAGGTAAAAGCCGAGAACCTTCCCCAAGTGGCGGCGCCGCTGACCATGGGCAGCGAAGAGGAAATTCGCGCAGCAGCCGGCGCAGGCTTTGGCTCGCTTGGCCCGGTGAACCTTGATATGCCCATTATTGCCGACCGCAGCGTTGCCCTGATGAGCGACTTTGGCGCGGGTGCCAATATTGAAGGCAAACACTATTTCGGGATTAACTGGGAGCGTGATGTGGCCCTGCCCGAAGTAGCGGATCTTCGCAATGTGGTGGAAGGCGACCCCTCTCCAGATGGCCAGGGCACGCTCTCTATCAAGCGCGGTATCGAAGTTGGTCACGTTTTCCAGCTTGGCCAGAAGTACTCCCAGGCCATGAACGCCAACGTGCTGGGCGACAACGGCAAGACCAGCCACCCGTGGATGGGGTGCTACGGCATCGGCGTGACCCGCGTGGTCGCCGCCGCTATTGAGCAGAACCACGACGAATCGGGGATTATCTGGCCTAACGCTATCGCACCGTTTCAAGTGGCGCTGGTGCCGATGAATGCGCACAAGTCTCAGCGTGTACGTGAAGAGTCCGAGCGCCTTTACCAAGCGCTGAGCGCTGCGGGTCTCGACGTATTGCTGGATGACCGTGACACTCGCCCTGGCGTTAAATTTGCCGACCTGGAACTGATGGGCGTACCCCATCGCTTGGTGATTGGTGATCGCGGCCTGGATAATGGCGAGTTGGAATACAAAGGCCGCCGGGATAGCGAAGCAACCATGGTGCCCGCCGACAAGATCGTCGACTTCCTGCGTGAGAAGGCGCGCTAACCCCGCCAAGGCAGCCACCGCGTCTCGTGGATTGTTTAGCGCTACGCGGTGGCTAACCCTTAAGGTGGCGCTGGGCCTACTCCTGCTCAGCACCGCAGGGCCTGCAGCAGCACAGCCACTGCCGCCGACCCTGCGCCCTACCCTTGAAGCCGCCAATCAGTATCACCAAACGCCTCAGCAACAGTGGGCAGCGCGCCAGTGGCGAGCACGCATGGACGCGCCGCTGGCGCGTTTTATCAATGACGCCGCCCAGCGACGAAGCCTGCTTACGCGTATCTATCAAGAAGCCAGGCTGGCAGCCTTACCGCCAGAGCTGGTATTAGCCTTGATTCAGGTGGAAAGCGCCTTCAAAGCCGATGCAATCTCTTCGGCAGGTGCCGTCGGCTTGATGCAAATCATGCCCTTCTGGGTCAGCGAACTGGGGCTTCCGATAGACGATTTGACGCAGCCTTCGCGTAATCTGCGCTATGGCTGTACGATTTTGGCGCACTACTTAGCTATTGAAAATGGCGATTTTACCCGTGCGCTAGCGCGTTATAACGGCAGCTTAGGGAAAACCTGGTACCCGGAGCGAGTCATGCATGCTTGGCGAGATACGTGGCGCTAGCCTAGATCGCGTTAAGAGGCGCTTGCAACGGGCTCAATTAAGCCAACGGCTAAGAACTGCCCCAGCAACTCAGCCATGTCGCTACGTACTTGCTCAAGAGAGACCGGCATAAAAAATGCCACCAGCGTTTGGCTTAGCTCCTCGATGGTCAGTGCTTCATGCTGCAGTAATGCCCATGCCGCTCGGCTAGTTACGTTCATACGATGGATCTCGCCCCCCTCCTCCACGATCACGAATAGCTCATCGCCGAGAGGATACTCATGCGCCGTTGGACGCGCTCGCCACTGGCGCAGATCGTTTCGATCAAGCGCCGCAGCCTCAGGCATTGCCGCGGCCTGTGAAGGCGATGTGTAAGTAGCCGGCTGGGCGTGAAGCGCCTCTTTTAGTTCGCGCCCTACAAAAGCGGCCGCTTCGTATGCATCTGAATAGCGCAGCAGGAAACAGGGCATGCGCTGTACCAGAGGCCAGAATTTATCAATCAGTTCCTGGTCGGAAAGCGTGTCGGCAAAATTCTGCTTTAACAGTTGCCACAACCCTTCTCCATGTTGCAGCGACGTAAGCTGGGGACGAGCAACACTGTTATCCCGGTCAATCAATATAATGGCACCGACCGGGCACTGCTCTCCGTGGCGAGCCAGCAATGTTTCGTCCAACGCGACATAGCCATAGCGATCATCGCTCGGCCCTCGGTGCCGATGAATAAAGTCCTGTAACTCGTCCGCAATCGTGGTGGGAAGCGGTAAACGCAAACGTGGCGCGACACCCAGCGAAACCCCCTTTCCTTGAGGCGTCAGCGCCACGACATCATCCCCAAAAACACGGTATCCAGCGGCTGCAAACGCACACGTCAGCGTACTTTTACCGGCACGGTGAGACTCAGGAAAAATGACTAATTGACCGTCTATCTCAGCCGCACCGCAGTGCAATCCAATATAGGCTGGATGCTGGCGCAAATAGGCCCCAGACATATCTGCAATAACGCTGCACGCCGTGCTGACTGGCGTTTCCAGCCACATCCCCTTGGGCAATGCCGGTGCCTGCTGCCAAAACCCCTCTTCCTGCTGCCAAACACAAATATCTGGCTTGTTTGGCTGTAACGGACATGGGGTAAGCGGCCAGCCTGGCATGGCAGCTTGAAGAACCGGCAGCAGTGGCTGAGCATTCACCAGGCGAATACACGGCCCCAGACCGGTGAGCGCGTAATCAACAGCTTCGGCGTCAGACGTCATCATCGGTTTCACCAGCCGCGTGGGAGTAGGCGGCTGATACGCAGCTCAATCACACCATCACGTTCCCAACGAGGACGTTCGTCATATCGCTGGGGACGCGAATAACCGTTGCGAGAATAACCAGGCTGTGAATAGTCTGGCCGGTCGTAGCTTGGCCTGGAATAGTTCGGCCGGTCATAGTGAGGTCTGGAATAGTTCGGCCGTGAATAATGGGGTCTTGAATGGTCAGGCCGTGAAAAGCTGGGCTTTGAGTGGCGACGCCCCGAATGATGTTGATGTTGATGCTGATGGCGGCCCTTAGGGCGAGAGCGCCCGCGTTCATGTGCTTCAGCCTGCCCCGTTGAAAGCAGTGTAGGAGCCACGTAAAGCGCCGCTGCGCCAAGCCCTAGACTAGCCAAGACCTGTCGGCGTGAACGCCGCTGTTTTAGCATTGTGGTGACTTCATCCTGAGTGCTCATATCACTTCTCCGCAGTTATCGAACACCGTTTTCTCAGTATTCACTTTAACCACCGCTTCAACAGAGCGCCACTAATCGGGGCTGTTTTCCCTATTGTTTACTCTTTTTTGCAAGAGTTGGCTTACCGTTAAGCCGAAAGCATGACTTTCTTGCATAATCCTTTCACTATTAGCCTCAACGCAGCATCAGAAAAACACGCTGCCAATGACATATATTACCCCTCAACGTGAGATGCCGACTTCCAATGCCAATACAACGTCGCCTTTATGTTGGTTTTATCAGCACATTCACTGCTGCGCTCGTTGGGCTGGCGATAACTCTCTTTAGCACGACCGCTAACGCTGCACAGATCACCGTCAACAGCGACGAAGGCTTACCCCTTGAGGATGCCGTTGTGGAGGTCTACTACGACTCAGCATCTGCCAATCAGCCACAAGAACAGAATATCTATCAGCGCGATGCGACCTTTCATCCCAGGGTGCTAACCGTGCCCACCGGCAGTTATGTGGCATTTCCCAATCAGGACACTACACGCCACCACGTTTACTCTTTTTCACCGGCGAAAACGTTTGATTTGAATCTGTACCTACAGGAAACACCCCCACCCGTTCATTTTGATCAGGCAGGGGTCGTCGTATTGGGATGCAATATCCATGACCATATGCAGGCCTTTATAGTAGTCAGCGATGCGCCCTATGCGGCAATAACGAATGCCGACGGCACGCTGACCCTACCCGCTTTACCGCCAGGCCAGCATCGTGTACGTGTTTGGCATCCTCGCCTTGATGACAGCCAACAACGGTGGTGGGAAGGCACGATTACCGACACGGATCAGTTGGACGTCCGTTTAGAGCTCAACGCGTTGCCGCCGCCCGAGCCAATGCTGTCTCCTCTTCAGCAGCGGTTTAAAGATGCCAGTTAAGCACTTTCCAGTGTTTAAAATACGCTGATCCGCCATTTTCGAGGTTGCTATGCGCTTTCGAACACGCCTCATGCTAGTACTGCTAACGGTGGTGATTGTTTCGCAATTTGCCACCGGCGTGGCGTTTCTTCGCGCTACGCAAAATGACATCCTCGCCAAAGGGTCCCAGCGTTTAGAGGTAGGCGCCAACGTATTGCAGCAATTGCTGGATTCACGCGGCGAACAGTTAAGAGATAACGTCGCGATCCTGGCCGATGATTTCGGCTTCAAGAGCGCCGTTTCCACCCAGGATACCGAGACGCTCTACTCCGTGCTGGCCAATCACGGTGATCGCGCCAAAGCCGACATGGTGCTTTTAAGTAGCCTTGATGGCCATATTTTGGCAAGCAGCCATCATGTACAAAATAGCCCGATGCCTTTCCCGCAGCTCTTGGCGCGCGCGCGCCAGGAGGGCACCGCAGTTAGCGTCGTGATTGCCGAGGGTCAGCCGTATGAGTTCGCCCTGCTGCCTGTGCGTGCGCCGAATCTGATTGGTTGGGTGGGGATGGGCTTTTTAATCAACGAAGCAGTGACCGAGGAGATTAATGCGCTAACCGGGCTTGAAATAAGCGTGGTCAACTATCGCGATAACGGCGAGATAAGCTACCTCGCAAGCTCCCACCAAGAGCAATTAGCACGGCAGTTAATGAGCGGCAGCGGTGACGAACTCATGAAAGGGGAATATTCATCCACTAGCCAAATGACGCCCGATGCTGAGTATTTTTCCTATGCCAGCCCGCTCTATGCTGATGACACCAATCAAACCTACGCATTACTGCAACTTTCGCGCAACGAGCTACTGGGGGCTTACCGCTCACTGCAATGGCAGCTACTCGGTATTGTCGCGTTAATCCTGCTTTTTACCCTATTAGTGGCCATGTGGAGCGCGCGAAGCATGAGCAAACCGCTCATAGAGCTGGCCAATGCGGCGCGGCGTATCGGCCAGGGTGAGCGTATTACTCGCTTATCAATTGGCCAAGAGCGTAGTGAAACGGGCTTATTGGCATCAACACTGCTCTCTATGCAGGAAGATATTATTCAGCGGGAGGCCGTACTTCATCATCAATCCCGCCACGACTTACTCACCGATTTACCCAATCGCATTAGCGCTCAGGAAGATATTTGTCTCTCAATCCAACGGGGCGAGCCCTTCACGCTACTGCGCCTAGCGATCAATAATTTTCGCGATATTAATGACACCTTTGGCTACGCGCTTGGGGATCATCTATTGGCCACTCTGGCCAATCGTTTGCAACATTTGCCTGCGCCAGAGAACAAAGCGTATCGGCTAGATGGCGATGAACTGTTACTGCTCGTCAAACAACCCAGTAGCAGCATTGCATGGCGGACACAGCTGTTTGGCATTCTAAGCCAACCCATTGACCTGGATAAATCGCCCATCACCCCCTCGCTTTCAGCGGGTGAAACGAACTACCCCGAGCATGGCGACAGCCCTCAGCTATTATTGCGCCGTGCTGATATAGCGTTAGACATGGCACGCCGCCATCGGCATGCGCATCAATACTACCTGGAGGGGCAAGATGAACATCATTTGCGCCAGCTCACGCTCATTCGTGATCTGCAGGAAGCAGTGGGTAATGGGGAACTGTGGATGGCGTATCAACCCAAGGTGGATATTCATACGGGGTTAGTCCATCAATGTGAGGCGCTGATGCGCTGGCGTCATCCCTCACTGGGCTTTGTGCCGCCCGATGAATTTATTGGGCTGGCCGAACGCTCGGGCAATATCCGCATGCTTAGTCAATGGATGCTAACCCACGTTTGTGCGCAGATCCAAGCTTGGCAGCAGCGAGGCTATCACTTGTCAGTAGCCGTTAATCTCTCCGCCAGCGATGTTATGGATCCGCAGTTAGCGACACACCTAGCGGATCTCCTCAAGCGTTATCAGCTCACCCCCGACCAGTTGAGTTTAGAAGTAACCGAAAGTGCGGTAATGCAGGATGTGGATGCGGCCATGACCACCCTGCTAGAACTCACCCAACTAGGGTTGCGTATCGCCATTGATGATTACGGCACCGGTTACTCCTCACTGGCACAAATTAAGCGCCTGCCCGTGGATGAGCTGAAAATCGACAAATCGTTTGTGCTGGCACTCGACACCCAGCAGGACGACTTCACCATTGTTCGCTCGACTATCGAGATGGGCCACAGTTTAGGCCTGCGTTTGGTTGCAGAAGGGGTTGAGAATCGAGCCAGTGCTGAACTACTTAGCACGCTCGGCTGTGACTATCTCCAAGGCTATTGGATTGCCAAGTCGATGCCCGCTGAAGAGCTCACCGGCTGGTTGGATAATTTCGCCCCGCTGGTGCTTCCCCTCCCTGCCCTATCGCCCATGAGAATCTAAATAGAGAACCCCATGACGTTACGCTACACCGTGCCAATGCATTTAGCTTCGCTCAGCACCTTATCGAAGGCCTTACTTTGTCGTTTCTTTGTTGCCTGCTTCATCTTTAGTCTGGCGATAGCCGTCATGCCTAGCCATGCTGGCAGCCGTATTTTAGGTACCGGCGGGGTGAGTGCCATTGAAGGCGCAGCGGGGGGAGGTTTATCCCCCTGGGCGGTACTTGCCAGCACAGCAAGCGAGCACGAAGTAGGCGTTACCGCCGCCGCTACCCGCGCCTGGGTGGATGATTACCGGCTGACGGTAACCGGCGCCAGTCTGAATATTTACGATCGAGCTGAAGTCTCTGTCGCGCGTCAAACGCTTGATTTAGACACGCTGGGCGGCGAACTGGGCCAAGATATTTACGGCGCTAAAGTACGTTTACTGGGCGATGTGCTTTATCACCCCTGGGGTATTTGGAGCGTTGGGTTACAGCACAAACGGCTCGTGGACGGCACCACCCCCACCGCCCTGGGTGCCGACGAAACGCACGGTACCGATATTTATCTCAGCGCCAGCAAACTGCTGTTTAGTGCAGTTGCGGGCCGCAACGTGCTGCTCAACGCAACACTGCGCAATACCGATGCCAACCAGGGAGGCCTACTCGGTTTTGGTGGCAACCAAGATGGCCGCTCGTGGCTAGCCGAGGGTAGCGTGGGGCTGTTTGTCACTCCCCGCTGGATTATTGGCGCTGAGTATCGTCAGAAACCCGATAACCTAAGCGAGGCGAGAGAGGATGACTGGCAAAGTCTTTACAGTGCCTACTTCTTCAATAAGCATCTATCGCTCACAGGTGCTTGGCTGGATTTAGGCGACATTGCTGGCCTGCCTTCCCAGCGCGGCGGGTACCTTTCACTCCAGGCCGCTTTTTAAGTTCACTGCTTTAATTTTACTGCTTTAAGTTCACTGCGAGAGCTCATCCAAAAGGACATAACAATGCGCCGCTATTTAATGGCTTTGATGTTGACGACCATCGCCCTCTCTCTGGCCAGCTGTGCACACAATCGCAACCAAGCGACGCTCTACGAGCGCCTGGGAGGGCAGCCTACGATCGACGCAGTGGTTGAAAACCTCTTATACCGGATTGCGGATGATGCCGAGGTGGTGGTGTTTTTTGCAAACACGAATATCGATTTATTTGCTGAATCGCTGGCTAGTCAGCTATGCGATATCAGCGACGGCCCCTGCCGCTACGAAGGCCCGCCGATGGATCGTGCCCACCAGCATATGGGAGTGACGAACGTACATTTTAATCGTGTAGTGGAGCACCTCGACGCGGCGATGGAGGAGGAAGATGTTACTCTTGGCGCACGCAATGAACTGCTGGGGAGGCTCGCGCCCCTGTATGCAGAAATTATGCGTCTTCAGTAACCTGCCAACCATCACGTCCTGCTGCTTTCACCCGGTAGAGCGCTTTATCGGCGGCTTCGTAGGCGTAGGCAAACGTTGCTTCGTCGGCCATAAAACGGCTCCCACCGACACTGAAGGTAACGCCTTTTTTATCTGGATGGGCGGGGTGCGCAAAGTCAGCTGCGCGAATCCCTTCAATTAACTGACAGCAGTAGCTCTTTAGCGTTTCAGTATCGGGGCAGCGAAGGAGTGCCGCAAACTCATCGCCTCCCAAGCGGTAGAGCTGCGCTTCATCATTAAGCGTTTCACCAATCAAGGTGGCCAGCTGGCGCAGCAGGGTATCGCCTTGCGGGTGCCCGTAGGCATCGTTGTACTGTTTAAAAAAGTCGATATCGATCAGAATCAGCCCCAGCGACTGATGCTGCTTTGCCAACACATCTTGATGCAAAGCGCTGCGATTGCCGATTCCAGTAAGTGGGTCACGCATCGCGCGCTGCATCCACTCGAAAGTCTCTTGCGTTGCATGATCGGTGCGCCGTAACTGGCGCTCATGAAGCCACCAAAACACCAGCCCCATCACGAAGATCAATAGGCTGGAATACGTCAGTACTTGGTTATGTTGGCGAGTGCTTACGGAGAAATCATTGATCGCCGCACCACGCTGGTCTAACTGATCCATCTCAATGTGGGTAAGGCACTGTATTGGCCCAAACAACTCGCCTACCGCGCCGACTCGATCAATTTCGGCCACCTCTAACCGTGCTAATACACGGTTTAAAATTCTCAGGCTTGGCTCCGTGCACTCATACTGATGCCGATAAACATGCATATCGGATAAGCCGTAAGAGAGCTCAATGTCGGTGATAGCCGCAGCGAAAGCTTCCTGCTCAGGCTGGTCGGCTAGCAGCTCGGATTGGGCATTTTGTAAGTAAACCCGCGAACGGGTGGCCAGTTGCTGACCGGTCAAATTGCCCGTCTGGCTAAAATAGGCCTGTATTTCTGGGTAAACCCAGCGCGACTCATAAACAATCAGCACCATCAGCGCCAAAAAGCTCATCACGCTCAGCGACAGCCATGTGACATAGCGAGGCTGGCGAGCTAAAGGGCGTGGTTGAATGGATGGCGCCACCGCAGGCTTGGCTTTGGATATCACCACTTCGCCTCTATGCTACGAATCATCCAGATCCAGTCATTGAAATCCCGCAGGTTCGCGACATCGCGGCCACTATAGTCTCGCTCTACCAGCCGCACGGGACCTCGTGTACGAATGGTTAACGGGGCACCATCTTCTGAGGTAATTAAATACCAGGTGGGGTCGTCCCACCCTTCAAGGGTCACTTCGTAGTCATCCCAGGCGGTGAAGTGCAGCGCTGGCGGTACTTCACCAAACTGATCAATCAAAAAATCTTGAAACGCTACGCCCTGCATTTCTACATCGCGCCCCTGGTAAGGGTCGTAAAGTGTAAAAGTGGTATCAGATATAGCGTGTAAATCACTTAAAGCGATCTTCTGGGTGACATCGCCATTGATAATATCCAATGCTTGTGCAAAGGCAGACGCGGGCAATAAGGTGCTAGTGCTAATTAACACGCACGCTAATAGACCACGTGCACGAACCCATGGGCTGCGTTGTAAGACAACTGCGTTCATGGCAAAGCTTCCTGATGTGTTAATCCTTTCAACGAACTTTACCAGAGCCCGCCTAGCTTTGCTTTTCAACGCAGGCCATATAATTTCAACTCACGATGAATATGAAATATGGAATATGGAATATGAAACATAAAAAAGCCAGCCCACTGTGGGCTGGCAACAAGAGGCTCACTACGCTAGTAAACCCCCTCCCCTGACAACGTTGACGCAAGGCAGGTCGGCTATTTTTTGCGCTCATCCTTACGCAGATGATCGCGAATCACGAAGCCGACCCAACCCACCATAAAAGCGATAACCAAAGCGACGGTGACCAAACCGAAAACAACTGTGTCATCCCAATACATGGTGAATCCTCCCGCCGTGATGTATGCGTTCATACTAGTCACTCATCGGTGGGAGAATGCTGACCTAGGTCAAGTTGCGAGTGGCGGGAGTAAGCGGTTGAACAGGAAATTGATACTAGTCAATTTTTGGGCGTTCATAGCAGCGCAACCACGCTATAGAACTTTACGGTCTTCAACTTTGCTGTGCTCAGTGCCCGGCGGTAACGGGTGACCTTTGGCAAGCTCTGCGCGGGTGGCGTCGCGTACGTCCAGAATCGTTACCTGATAGTTAAGCGTGCGCCCGGCAAGCGGGTGGTTGGTATCCACAGTGACACGGTCGCCCTCCACTTCCAGCACGGTGACGATTTGCGGGCCGGCTTCGCCTTCGGTTTGAAAACGGCTGCCGGGGGTCAATTCCGCATTGCCAAAGGAGGCAAGGCTGACCTCCTGGATCAACGCCTCGTTTCGCACTCCGTAGGCATCGGCAGGCATCAGTTGAACGCTTAGCACGGCGCCCACCGCTTGGCCCGCTAGGGCACTTTCAAGCCCCGGCACAATATTGTCGTGGCCGTGAAGATACTCCAGCGGCTTATTGCGCGCCTGGGAGTCATCCAATACCTGCTTGCTGCCATCGTTGAGCACGTCGCTAAGAACATAGTGCAAGGTAACTACCTGATGCGCCGTAATCGACATGGAAAACTCCTCTCCGGTAAGCTGTCGGCTTTGTAATCGAACACTGCGTCAGTTTATCACTTGGTCATTGCTAACGTCTTTCCAGGAGTAGCGCTTAATGTTAAGCCCCACCCCCCAGCGCAGTTGGCTTGCTGCGCTGGCGATTTATTGTCGTGCGCCCGTTATCACCATGCTGTTTCTGGGGTTTTCCGCAGGCCTACCCTTTCTGTTGGTGTTCTCGACGCTCTCCGCCTGGCTACGCAGCGATGGCGTGGAAGTTGCGGCGATCGGCTTTTTTGCCTGGATCGGCATGCTCTACTCGATCAAGTTTTTCTGGGCACCGGTGGTTGACCGGCTGGCACTGCCGCTACTGACTCGCGCCTTCGGCCAGCGCCGCGGCTGGATGCTGTTAGCACAAAGCATGATTGCCGCCGGACTGGTGGGACTCGCCGGTTTGAGCCCGGTCGGCAATCTCGGCTGGGTGGCCGTCTTTGCGCTGCTGGTTGCCTTTGGCTCAGCAACGCAAGATATTGCCATCGACGCCTACCGAATCGAATCCGCGGATGACAACGTCCAGGCAGCCATGGCCTCGACGTATATTATTGGCTATCGCGGGGGCCTGCTTGCTGCTGGCGCTGGGGCGCTGTATATCGCGGCGTCTACGTCTTGGGATGTTGCCTATCTCAGCATGGCGGCACTGATGAGCATTGGCGTGCTGACCGTATTGCTGCGCCCGGAACCCAAACGCGCATCACTTTCCATTCAGCTTATTCACGAACCCAAGGTACGTGCATTCATTCGCGCCAGCCGCGGCAAACCCAAATTTTTACGCCGTATGGGCGCCTGGAGCATTGGCGCGTTAGTCTGCCCCTTTACCGACTTTTTTAGCCGCTATGGGGTAAAAGCGCTATGGATTTTGGTGTTTATTGCAGTGTTTAGAATCAGCGATTTGGCCATGGCCTCTATGGCCAATCCGCTCTATATCGATTTGGGCTTTTCGCTAGCGGAAATTGCTAACGTGACCAATATATTTGGTATCGCGATGAGCATTACTGGCGGGATTTTAGGCGGACTGCTGGTGGTGCGTTACGGCATCGGCCCGCTGCTTATCTTCGGGGCGGGGTTGGTCATGGTGACCAACCTGCTGTTTGCGGCGCTTGCGGTGGTGGGTAATCAACTACCTATGTTGGTCGTCACGATTATCGGCGACAACCTCGCCAACGGGTTGGCCAGTGCGGTGTTTATCGCCTTTCTTTCCAGCCTCACTTCACGCGCTTATACCGCGACGCAGTATGCGCTTTTCTCATCGCTTATGACGCTACCGGGGAAATTCTTGAGCGGTTTTGGCGGGCTCGTGGTTACTGCCGAGGGCTACCCGAGCTTCTTTGTCATCGCCACTCTACTCGGCGTGCCCGCCATTGTGCTTGCCATCTGGATCAACCGCGACAAGCAGTTAGTGCCTACCCCCAAGCCTGCTTAAACAGGCTTGAAGGCCAGGCTTGAAGGATTAGACGAGTGAATATTTGGGCTAGCGGTGTGATTCAAGCCAATCCAGGGCGCCCGGCGTCGTGCGCCACTGGTCGCGCATCAGCGTGCGGTACTGCCATGCTTCGGCCCGGGAGCCGGGGTCAACCTGGCCATCTGGGTGGGGCATGGAAGGCCGCGGGTTCTCGGCGCAAATCAGCTCTAGCGCATAGCGATTATGACCAAGCACATCACTAAGCGCCGTTTCAGCGGCTTCGCGCTGCTCTAAGCGATAGAGCGCCAAGGTCTTGCCCATCAGCAGCCCAAGTACCAGCGAGCCGTCGTCGTCATTATCTTCGGCCAGCGCCAGCGCTTCTTCGTTACGGTCGTCGCGCAGCAGTTGATCTAACACCAACTCACGCAGCCCCAAGCTATCTTCCTGGTCGATCAGCAATAGCTCTTCGGCCAGCTCGCGAGAGTGCTGGCGCGCGCCACGCTCCATACCGACCACCAGCGCCAGGCCGGTGCGCAGTAGCATGGCATTGTCAGCATCATCCCAACACAGGTTGCCGTCACCCTCGGCGCGGGCCTGTTCCATCCAGCGTGAAAGACGCAGTGCCAACGGCTCCAGCAGGCTAGGTGCCATCCACGGCAGGCTGCCAAAACGGCTGGTGAGTGCCAACGTTAAATCTTGCACCACCTGCGGGGCATCCAGCCATTCTGGATGTGCGCACAGCGCCGACATCCATTCAACCGCATTGCCCCAGGGGTCATCGCGGAAACCCAGCGCCACATCCTCATCCACCAGCACCTGAAACTGCTCATGCCAGGCGGCAAATAGCGTCGCTTCGCGGGCGCTGGTGTTATACAGCAACCGACCACTTTCAGAGTCAGCCTGAATATCGATTTTCGGCGCAGTAGGCAACGCTGCCAGCAACGCCTGAAGCGACACCAGCGGTGTGGCCAAGTCTTCTTCTGCACTGAGCAGTTGGTCGGCAAGCGTAGCCCCGGGGTTTTCCGCAAGAGCAGCCAGGAAATCCAGTTGGTCTTCGTCCAGTTCGCCCTGACGAACTAGGCGGCGATACCAGAAGTTGGCACGCTCCTTGGCTTCCTGCTCGTGGCCTTCATGTAGCAGCAGCATGGCTTCGATGTAAGCCAAGGTAGGCGAATCGGGCAGCGCCTGTTGGGCTTTTACAAAGGCACCCCGGGCGCTGTCTAAATCATCATTATCCAGGTGCATAAGACACAAGCGTTCGAGAGCGACGCCGCGCAGGAACAGCGGGCCACGCTCCATGACATCGTCGAGCAGATCGGCACGCTTGCGGGTAAAACCACGCTCTTGATAAATATCCAGCAGGATTTCAAACGCGGGTTCAGCCTGCTCGGGCAGCCGTGACCAGTCGCTGCCGTCAAACAGTGACTCTAGAATCTGCATGGCGCGACCGGTCTGGCCGCTTTCAGCCGCAATAAGGCCCGCTTCCAGCAGCGCTTGCGCCGGTGCCTGCTGGCTATCCAGCGCCGCTTTCAGGGTAGCGCCCTTCCACTCACGCAGCGAGAGCATCCACATCATCTGATCGGGGATGTCGGTGGGAAACTCGACTTTGTAGCAGCACTGCTTGAATTTGCGTCCGGAGTCGCACCAGCACGGCTCGTTGCGCCCCGGCGTGGCAAGTGGCTCGCAGGCAAAATTAAGCCGCTCCAGCGGCGTTTGCGACCACAGCACCGGCGCCAATGCCTGAGCCATGGCCACATCGCCTTCAAATGAGTCCGCCCCTTTGGCGCGTACCCAGGTCATGAAGTCCGGATAGTGTTCTTGTTGCCTGATTGCCGAGAGTGCCCCGGAGGCAAATCCCAGCAGCTGATCGACCCATACCGCCAGCATTGCCGTCTCCACTGTGTTTTACGATGACCCGTAATCGATGTCTAAAATGAAAGCGGCATAGTTTATCACGAAGGCCGTCGCCCCCGCAGCGGCAATCGGTTTATCGTTAATGGGCCCGTTGTAACAATGGGGTCGTACGCTCATTCATATCCAACCGAGCGCCTAAACGCACAAGATTCCAGTAGTGACCATTGAGCGCGCGTGAAAGCAGCAGTGTATCTGCAGGTGGCTGCAGGCGGTCCATGGCCGCCCAGACCTTTGGCGTGAGCTCGCGTAAACGACGGTGAACACGCACGTCGCTGAAATCCTGTTCACCCGGCGCGAACAGCGGCGCGATACACTCCGCCGATTCGCGATAGAGCGCTAACGGCGCGCCCTGCCCCTGGCGACCCCCCATCTGCATCAGCGCCTCATCCATGCCCATGGGGTCATGCTTTAGCGTAGCATCAAGCAGTTGCATCATTGCTTTGATGCGCGTCTCCGGCACGGCGATCACCGCGCCTAAATCGTAAATCACCAGTCGCCCTTGGGCATCGGCAGCGAAGTTACCCGCATGGGGGTCAGCGTGCAGTTCGCCGTAGGTAAATAGCTCCTGGGTAATCCAATCGGCTAATGTTTGGGCAATGCCCTGGCGCGTCGCATCATCGGCGTCCGCCAGCTCTCGCAATGGCGTCCCGTCGACAAAGCGCATTGCCAACACATGTTGGCCGGAGAGCGCTGGCAAAGGCTCGGGAATCACCAGTCGGGGATCGTCTTGATAGCGTTCACGGTAGCGGGCCAACGCGGCAGCTTCGGCGTAATAATCCAACTCCCCACGCAGGCTTTCAGCGAGCTCATCAAACAGCGCATCCAGCCGCGCCTGAGGCACTTTAAACCAGCGGCCTAACCGCTTAATGCGCCGCACCTGAATCAAATCGCTCTCCAGCACCTCGGCAAGGCCAGGGTACTGCACCTTGAGCACAATCGTTTCGCCTTCGTGGGTAGTCGCCCGATGCACCTGCCCCATGGAAGCGCTGGCAAAGGGTCGCTCCTCGATCTCACTGAAATAGTGGTCGATGTCACCGTACTGCAGTACCAACGCTTCACGGATACGCGGCCACGGCATGGGTTCGGCCTGGCGCTGCAGGCGAGCTAGCTCCTCCGCAAGATCCGGGGGCAGCAGGTCATCCCATTGAGACATGATTTGCGCAAGCTTCATGGCCGGCCCTTTCAATTCGGAAAGCCCTTCGAACAACGCTTCTCCCAGGGCGCGCCAATCCGCCTGACCGCCCAAGCGGGTTTTCAGCAACGCCCCACCAGTACGTGCGCCCAAGCCCATCAAGCGCCGTGTTCTACCTTGTTCACGCATTGGTCATGCCCTCACGTCACTGTCTCTATAGCTAACGACAGTGCCAGCAAATAAAATTATCTATACACAATTTATACAAGTTAACAGCATTGACCACTTCTCGCATCACACTACGTATCTCAACCACACAAACCAATCCCGGTCACTAACGATGAAGGCGTCTGCTACCATAGGCGCCATCAAAGGATACGATAAAGGCTTCGCTGCTATGCGCCTGATAATTGCCGAAAAACCCAGCCTCGCCCAAGCCATTGCTGAGGCATTACCGGGCACTAGCCGACGCCAGGATGGCGCAGTGGTGTGTGGTGACACCACCGTCACTTGGTGCCTGGGGCATTTATTAGAGCAAGCGCCGCCGGAGGCCTACGATCCCGCCGATAAACAGTGGCGTTTAGATCGTCTCCCGATTGTGCCGCACCAGTGGAAATTGATGCCTCGTTCAAAAGCACGCGGCCAACTGGCGGTGATTCGCAAACTGATCAAACAGGCCACCGATGTCGTGCACGCTGGCGACCCGGACCGAGAGGGCCAGCTATTGGTGCAGGAAGTGATCGAGTACATGAAGTATCGCGGCCCGGTACAACGCCTGCTGATTAGCGACCTGAACAAGCCTGCCGTCAGCCGAGCGCTTGCCAAGCTACGCTCCAACGTTGAGTACCAGCCGCTCTTTCTAGCAGCCCAGGCGCGTTCCCGTGCCGACTGGCTGTATGGCATCAATCTAACCCGTGCCTGGACACTCACCGGCCGCCAAGCGGGGCACGACGGCGTGCTTTCCGTAGGCCGTGTGCAAACCCCGGTGCTGGGGCTGATCGTGCGCCGCGACAACGCCATCCGCGACTTTGTACCCCACCCGTTCTATCCACTATGGGTGGATCTCAACGTCGCCCAGGGTCAACTGCGCGCCTGGTGGGCCCCCAAAGAGCATGAGCCTCTCGATGATCAAGGGCGCTTGGTTGATCGCACGCCCGCGGATGCCCGAGCAGCACAGTTACCCGGCGCATCAGGGCAACTGACCAAACTCGACCAGCAGGAGAAACGCCAGTCACCGCCGCTGCCCTATTCACTCTCTGCCCTTCAGGTAGACGCCGCCCGCCGCCATGGACTTTCCGCGCAGATGGTGTTGGATATTTGTCAGCGACTTTATGAGCGCCATAAACTGATTACCTACCCCCGCTCCGATTGCCGCTACCTGCCGGAAGAGCATCTTCAGCTTGCCCAACGCAGCCTGACCAGCGCCTGCCAAAACGATCAAGCACTACAGCAGTGGCTTAATGGGGCGGACTTCACATTGCGCTCCAAAGCGTGGAACGATAAGCAGGTGGGCGCGCACCATGCGATCGCACCCACCGGCAAACTGGCAGATTTCAGTCAGCTTTCCGACACCGAAGGCCATGTTTTTAGATTGATCGTGCGCAACGTGATGGCACAGTTCTATCGCCCGCTGCGCACTTTTGAAGTCAAAGCGGAGTTTACGCTACTGAATGAAGCCTTCCGTGCCCGCGGCCAAAGCATTCTCGACCTCGGCTGGAAACCGCTCTTCACCACCCGCGATGAAACCCCACCGCTGCCCCCTCTCACCCAAGGGGAGCCCAGCCAAGCGCTAGGTGCAGGGGTTGAAGAGAAGGAAACCCGCCCGCCAGAACCGTTCACCGATGCCAGCCTGATCAAGGCCATGATGAACATTGGCCGTTACGTGGATGATCCGGACGTACGCCGCACACTCCGCGACACCGACGGCCTAGGTACAGAAGCCACCCGGGCGGGCATTATCGAAACCCTGGTACAGCGCGGCTACTTAGCTCGCCAGCAAAAAGCCCTGCGCGCCACCAAGCTTGGCACTGCCTTGATCACCGCCCTGCCCAGCGCCGTGAGCACGCCTGAACGAACCGCCCTTTGGGAACAGCGCCTACGGGCGATTTCCGAACAACAGGACGACCCTGGCGCGTTTCAGCAAGCGCTGCTGGATGATCTACGCGGCCTGCTCACCCACAGCGACGCGGCCAAGTTAAGGCAGAGCCTGCAGACCGCCCAGGGGGAAACCAGCACGCCAGCGAAGCGCACGGGTAAGACAAGCAAGCGTTATACCAAAAAGAGAAGTACCGTCAGTAGAAAGAAGACGAGTTAACAACATTGGGTGAAATGATCCGCTGTTCAATCGTTATGCACTCGATAGGCAGAAAGGTGGCCCGGATAGATAACCCACTCAAGATAACGGTATAAACTGGATTCAAATATAAGTTTACTGTTTTGATTTAACTCCCGGTACCGCCATCACCCACTCCCGGATAGCCAGAAGGGTCGGATCGTTGCGGCGGCTTTCTGGGTAGACCAGGAAAAAGGCGCGGTCATTTAGTTCGGGGCCAAAGGGTTGCACCAGACGGCCTTCGGCCAGCTCATCCTCAATCAGTTGTCGGCTCATCAGCATCACACCCTGACCACCAACAGCCGCCGAGATAGCGTGGCTTTCATCAGAAAAAGCCAATCCTGCGTCGATACTCAATCCCGGTATCTGCGCTACTTTTTGATAGCCAACCCAATCCATTGGCGAAATCAATATGCCCTGAGGACGAAAGTGAATCAGCGGATACTTCGTGAAATCGCCTGCAACGTGCTTCACAAGTTGCGGGCTGCAGGTTGGAATCAACGTGGTATCAAACAGTTTTTCAGCCACTAACCCAGGCCAGCGTCCATCGCCATGGCGAATGGCGAGATCGGCAGTAACGCCATCCAGCGCAACAGGCTCATGGGAGGCATGAATGCGCAGGTCAATGTCGGGATGGGCGTCACGCAGCAGGCAAACCCAAGGCAGTAGCCAGCGCACTGCCACGACTGGGGTGGTCGTAAGGGTAATGCCACGGCGTTCCGGCATGGCACTCAGGCGCTCGATGGTATGACTAATATTGTCGAACGAAGCTTCCAACACCTGCTGCAGCTCCCGCCCGCGCGGAGTAAGTTCAAGTTGCCTGGGCTTGCGAATAAACAGCGCAATGCCCAGCGCCTCCTCAAGCCCACGAATTTGATGGCTAATGGCAGTAGGTGTCACCGAGAGCTCTAGCGCCGCCTGCTTGGCACTTTGATGGCGGGCAGCCGCTTCAAAGGCGCGAAGTGCTGACAGTGAGGGTAATCGTCGAGTGCTCATGAATGAGTTTTGCTCATCTATTACAGCAAGAAAAGATCGTTTGTTTGGGCCACTGATCAAGGCCTACGCTAAGTCTGTCGTTAATCATAGATGAGTTTAGCTCATAACTGGAGTTTCTCCATGTCTCATATCCTGCACATAGACGCTAGCGCACGCCCCGGAATTGCGGGAAAAGATGAGCACGGCTCCCACAGCCGCCACCTGTCTCAGCGATTCATAAACCACTGGCAATCCAGTCGTCCGAAAGACACCGTCACCTACCGGGATATCGGCCAACACCCACCCTCTTTTATCAACCATGACTGGATTGCGTCTGCGTTTACGCCTGAGGAACATCTAGAGCCTTGGATGAAAAATGCGCTGGCAGAAAGCGATCAGTTGGTAGATGAACTGATTGCCTCAGATATTCTCGTTATCGGTACCCCACTCTACAACTTCGGCATGCCAGCCGCTCTTAAAGCGTGGATCGATCTAGTAGTGCGCGCTGGCCGAACAGTGGATATTGACGAGAGCAACCCGACCGACCCTTACATTCCAAAACTGGATGACCGCCCAAGGCAAGCGATTGTTCTTACGGCTAGAGGTGGCGTCAATATGGCCCCCGGTGAAGAAATGGCCCATATGAACCATCTTGAACCACACTTGGCCACCGCGCTGGCGTTTATCGGTATCACTCGCGTTCACTACATCGCGATCGAAGGACAGGAAGCGGGTGGGGAGGTGTTGGATAAATCGATTGCTGAGGCTCTGCGCGATGTTGAAACTCTGGTTGCTGACTTACAGAAGGAAATGGTGGCTAATGCAATAGCCGAATCAGCCTAGTAATTGAATTCAACAGCCTCTTGTTTGGTGCGGAGATCGCTAGCCTAGGATATCCGCACCTACTCTCAAGAGTGCGCCAGTCTTTCCCCTATCACCACCTAAGGTTGCGACTAATCTCCTCTTTTTGGCAGCTCCACTTCTATGTTGAAAGGTGAATAAGCTTACCAAGTCTCATCCGCCCCCGGCGGCCCTACATCAATCTGCATATCGGGCGCAATATCCACCACGCCCTGTATATGCTTCAGCCGTTCCGCCGTGACATCGTCTGCGGAGCCGGTTATACAGCCGATCTCTTCGAGGATATCCTTGATGGTCAGTCCTTCCTCACTGAGGCGTGTAGCCATTTCATTTATCGGTTGATCGCTGGAAATAGTGATCACCCATAGCGCTACCGTTGGCATCTGGCATTATCTCCGAAGTGAGTGCACCGGGCGGCCTGAAAGAAGTGGCTGCCCAGCACGCCGCCTATCGTTAGGGCGCTTGCACCAATCCTGCTCCCACGCTGGATTCCGGTAATGGCAGTTCCTGCACCGAAGCTATCAGCTGCTGCCACAGTTTCCTTCCCCGCAATGTGTCATCAGACTGTGCCCAAAGGGCTGCGCAGCCTGCCACGTGTGGTGCCGCCATGCTGGTGCCACTGATCGACTTATGCCGAGTAGGCCGTGGCCATGAGGAGAAGATATCGCGCCCAGGCGCAGCAATCTCAATCTTGCCATGATTGGAAAAGCTGGAGGGCTTTAGGTTCGGATCGAGAGACGCGACTGACATCACGGTAGGCGAGTTGGCAGGTGCGCCGGTATTGGTCGCAGAATTCCCCGCCGCGGCGATAATGAGGCACCCATTACGCAGCGCCGCTTCACCCGCATGGGTGTAGGCGGCCTGCACCGGGCTCTGGCTACCAAGCGACATCGAGATCACCTCACACCGGTTGGCGATAGCCCAGTTCAAGCCAGCCAGCACGCCCGCCCCGGTACTGCTGCCCGAGTTAGTCAGCACCTTCCCGACGAAGACCTCCGCTTCATATGCGATACTGTAACGCTGCGTGCTTTCACTTGGCGCCTCGGGTCCACAGGCCGTGCCGATACAATGCGTACCGTGACCATTCATATCTTGCACCGGCTCCCCGACAAATGAGCGGGTAACGAACTCCCTTCCAACGAAATCCGGGTGGCCAAGATCCATTCCGGTATCCAGCACGGCCACCTTAATACCTGCACCACTCCAACTACTTTGCGGCACCCTGCACCGGGTTAGCCCCCATGTCGACTGCTGAGCGTCAGACTCAAGCTCCTCATCGGCATCATACTTATCAAGGTCGACACCCAGGTCGCGCGCGATGGTGCTCGTTGCCCGCAAGAAGCCGCGAAGGTATTCCGAGTTTTTAGAACCAGTGTTTTTAAAATCAGAGCTTTTAAAACCAGAGCTCTCGGAAAACGCAAAGTACTCCGGCTCAATGATTTCGATAGGACTATCCGCTGACACCTTATCCAACACACTCATGCCATGTTGCTCCAAGGCATCACCACCCACCAGTGCCACGCCTAGCTCGGGAAACACCATCGCTTCGGCATCCCCAGCGTCTTCCAGGCTGACGGCCTGATCGGTAAAGTCACGGGCATCGGCCACCCGAAAGTTCTGGGCTTTTAACGACTTGATACCCTCTTCCATCCATCCGTCACGAAAGCTGATAAGAAAGCGCCCTGTTTCCAGACAGCTGCCTCCCCGCTCCAGGGCCGCCAACAGAAGTTTTTCGGTGCTACACGATACGGTGGCAAGCGCCCCGTTTTCTCCAGTGGGTGTGTTACCGTTTCCGCGGCCTGTCGGTTTTTTAGCCATCGCTGACCTCCATTTCGTCTGGCTTTCAAACGTTACTGCTCAAGTGCTTACCCATAGAAAGCAAAGTCTCTCCATGCAGAAAGTCGTGCTTTCAGCTTAACGCACCTAATGATCTTCGCCAGATTGATTGAGTTCATCGGGAAGACGCTCTTCAGCCCGAAGGGTGAGCACTTCAAAACCGGAAGCAGTGACGGCAATCGTGTGCTCCCACTGGGCTGACAATGTCTTGTCACTGGTCACCACCGTCCAACCATCCCGCTTGGTTTTGATCTTGGCCCTGCCCTGATTAATCATGGGCTCGATGGTAAACACCATGCCCTCTTTTAACGCCAAGCCTCTGCCTTTCTTTCCGTAATGCAGCACCTCCGGCTCTTCATGCATTTCCCGGCCAATGCCGTGGCCGCAATACTCACGAACCACAGAGTAGCCATGCTGTTCGGCATGTTGCTGAATCGCATAACCCACATCGCCCAAGGTGGCACCGGGCTTGACCGCTTGAATCCCTTGCCACATGGCTTCATAGGTTTTATCGACCAGTCGCTTGGCATAGGGAGTGACATCACCAATCAGGTACATCTTGCTGGAGTCAGCAATAAAGCCGTCTTTCTCCAGGGTAATGTCGACATTGACGATATCGCCTGATTTGAGCGTTTGCTTGTCGGATGGAATGCCATGGCACACTACGTGGTTCACTGAGGCATTCAATACGTATTGGTAATCGTATTGCCCCTTACTGGCCGGACGAGCCTCCAGTTGATCGACGATATAGCGCTCGGCCCAATCGTTAATATCCATGGTGGATACGCCGGGCGCAATACGTTGGTCAAGTTGGCTGAACACCAATCCGAGTAGCCGACCGGCTTCCCGCATTAAGCGCAACTCCTCCTCGTTTTTGAGCGTTACCTCACTCACCGACCACCTTCCTTACTTCAACGTCGGCTTGTTTCATTTGCTCACGCATAATCTCAGAGAAAGTCATGCTCGGATTGGCCTCAGCGAGCATACCTACTTTTATCCAGTACTCCGCCTGGGCATTGATAGAACGCACCATCACCGAGCTCGCTTTGCGAATATCTTCGTGCAGCTGATCATTGATTTTTACGATACCCATCACACCACCCAGTATATGAAACGAATATAAATCATATACGGATGATATATCGCGTAACGACTGGCGGCAAGGCTACCTTGTTACGTTAAGCTGTAACGTTTGAGAAAGGTTTCAACGCCAATACTTTCTTGCGCAGCGCCAGCTTCGGCTTCTCTAACGAAGCGCGCCACTGGGTACACTCCTGCTGTTGTTGCGGGTCGTTATCGGGGCTTGCGCTAAACGCATCCAGCCAAGCCTGACGGGTACACAGGTCTTGATAGTCGCCGAGCAGGCCCTGGCGGTGCTTTAATTCAGTCAGGAACGGCTCAGGAGTCTCTGGGTTTAAATCAGCCAGGTAACGAATCCGCTTCACGCCCTTGCGCAGTTCATGGAACTCGGCGTCGTGAGCGTCCAATGAGAGTGCCGCCAGATCCTCATCGTGGCGTGTGATGCGCTCATCCAGTACCGCCTTGATGCGTTTTAGCGTGAGTTTTGACAGCGCCTTTCCAACATCATCGGAAGCGATAAAACTCTGCCAGCCCTCAAGCTCTTCAGCGTACGCCGGTGCATTTAACTGCTGGCACAGCGTCTGGTGCCGTTCCCGCTGGCTAGCCTGCAGCCACTGCGTTAACCCCTTTCGAGTAACCGACGAGGGCGGCGGTGATGTCTTGCCCATATCCTCCAGAAACACATCAATATCACGGAGATCACTGGTGGCCTGGGCGCGATGCTTGAGCCGCTTAAGCATCTTCTTAAAACCAGGCACTTGGGCAATGGCGTGCACGGATTCACCCACTGCCCGGCTGCGGCGCAGATTCACCCGGTACTGGTGCAGAAACTCAGGATCAACACCTGCGATGACGCCAGGCTCCAAGGCTCGAATCATCTGATACTGGTGCTCCAGCATGGCGCCTATTCGGCTGGCAGTGTCGCTTTTGTGTTTGGGTGGTTGGGGGGCAAGGCGCTTGAAAAGTGGGTAACTGACCGCTTCCGGGGTCAGGCATCCCGTCAATTTGGCTCCGCCCTGCTCCACGCTTTTCCAGGCAGTGCCAGACAGCGTGAAATGCAGCACGCTACCGGTGGGCAGCGAATGCGACGCTGTCTTATCGAGCCAACGGGCCAGGTCATGCAGCGCCGGGTTATGCCCAACCACCAGCACCCTTTCGGCTTCATCCGGTAACGCTTTGAGCCATGCCTGCAGCCCGGCGCCATCGAAAGTGTAAAGGTCTTCATCGAAGTGAACCTGATCGACCAGAGTATGTTCAGGCAGTTGCACCGCGATCTCGTCGAAGGTTTCCCGCGTGCGAGCTGCTGTACTGACGTAAATCTCCCCTTCGAACGCTTGCCAGCGCTGCAGCACAGGCGCCATCGCCGCTGCCTGACGCTTACCCCGCTTTCGCAACGGCCGTTGGTGGTCGGTCATATCGCCACTGGGCTGTTTGGCCTTGGCGTGCCGCATTAGGTATAAGTGCCGCATGGGTTCGCTCACAAGTAAAGGGTGTTGAACGAAGTTTAGTACACGCGCATCAACTATTGAGTAAGATTAAAGGCGCCCCCGCCTTTGCCCTCTTTTATACCATCGCGACACACCACGACTTTGTTCCTGCCGCCGCGCTTGCCAGCATAAAGCATCTTATCCGCCCGCGTGATGAGAGAGTCTAGATCGACCTCATTACTATTCGTTGCAGCTACCCCGATGGTGACACTTGGGCTCAGCTCGCTCATTTCTTCCTTTAACGGCAACTCAGCGACCTTCTTTTTCAAGCACTCAGCGATGATTTGCGCATCGTTTGGGTTAGTGTTCGGCAGGGCCACTACAAACTCTTCACCACCAAATCGCCCTATTACATCCGATGGACGCAGAGACTCTGCGCAAACCTTAGCGATTTTGGACAGCACCCAATCCCCATGGCTATGCCCCCAGGTATCGTTAATATTTTTGAAATGGTCCACATCAATCATAAAAAGGCTAAACGGCATCTTTTCGGACTGGGAGTGCTGTAAC
>NZ_PJBT01000008.1:0-49215 GCF_002836035.1 Halomonas sp. MES3-P3E
TATAAGTTCTCCTCGCCAGCTTAGTGTCCTTAGCCCAAAACGGCAGTAGGCCAAATATTCCAACCAGTGCCTCTAACGGGGGAGCTGCCTCGTCATGGGGGTCGCTCGATTGTGGCGGACGGAGAAACGGGCCGGAATACCCTGGCCAGAGTTCGCTTTGCATCTCTTGTTCTGGCGTAACTTTAAAGTCATGCAACAGCTGATCGGCGTCAGGCGCCTCATATCGACTACACATGTCTCCTCCCTCCGAGTCAATCGCATTGAGCTGTGTTGCTAGGGATAACTGGTGTATCCAGCGCAAGCAAGCGTCACCTCAAGTATGGCCGAATCGGAAGCTCGTCAACAGATCATTGAGCTGGTGGTGAACCATTTCCTCGCCTACATACGGCTCATTTAGCAAGTGTTAACCGAGTATTGGCTGGTCAAGGATGCGCTGGTGGACAAGGCTAATTCTGGTGGCACCCTACTCAAAGTCTTCGCGGACGCCTAGGCCAAGGCAAAATCAGCTACTCTCTGCTTGAGTTGGTGCTGATGTCATGAGCGCCAGCTGTTAGCAGGCTTGGGTATGAACGCAAGTTCATCTAGCTTGGCAGCTAGCAGATGAATCATATTGAAGTTGCTCAATTCGCCAACGAATTCTGCAATCGCGTCCAGGGGCCTTGGAAGCAGTTCCAGTGTCATTAATGCAGGATCATCTGAGAGAACCTGGTAGTAACGAGCAGTATTCAGCAACTGATCTGCACGCTGAAGAGCGACAACTGGCTGATATCCGAACTCCCTGAGGCAGCGCTCAATGGCTTGGATTGAGATCCAATAGCGGCTATGGATGTTCTCACGGGTATAGACGACGCCTAGCAAGGCCACGAGTTTCCACTCACGAGACGGCACCCCGAACATCCAGTCATATTCTGTGCGTGTTTCAACCGCGGTAGGAATGGCTTCCAGGTCCATTTTGTGAATATCTCGTTCGAGGTTGTGCCGGGCCATCGGTAAGCAGAACCGTGTTGATGCAGCCACCTTGCCAGACCTGGCATGAATACGCTGACAGGACGCGAAAAGTTCCATGGCGAGATGGCGCATCTCATGAAGATCGAGTTGCTGACGCTCTTGCTCCCAAGTTTTCTGTTGCCGATGCCGCTCGGCTTTAGCTTCGAGTTGACGTGCAACCTCGGCTTCGCGTCGTCGGATTTCGGCCTGCTCGGTCGCTTTTTCTTTCGCCCGGCGCTGCTCCTCCTCCCGTTGGCGTTTTAATTCAGCGTGTTTCTGTTCCTGAGCTTTAAAATAAGCTTCCATCCGGGCATGTTGTTCACGTTGACGCTGCTCCTCTTGTTCCCTTGCGATATTCGCCTGTGCTATTCGTTTGTTGGCCTTCTCGATCTGCTGCTGGAGTCTTGGGCGTAGCTTTTCCTGCTCCGCTTCGATCTTGGGATTTACGATCCAGTAGGCCCGTTGATAGTTAAATACATGCTCTTCGAGATCGGCTGGTGTTAGGTTCCGTGGTATGTCCCCCAGGTCGATTTCGATGCAGCGCTGGCCACGGGACTCAAGCCGCTGCTGCTTTTCCGCGTCGATGAAATGGGTTACGGCCACCTCGACTAGGATTTCTATCTGACCCAAGCTCACGATAAGGTCAGGGCGGATGTCCCCCAGGCTGAACTCAAGTTTTGTGTCATCCACCGGCTGCCGATCGTGGCCGGGGAAAATGACCTTAGATTCGGTGTGCTTGTAGCCAAGGCTATCCTTCGCCTCAAGTACCGCCTGAAGCAGAGGAATGGGTATTTCCTTTCGGTCTGCAATCAACTGCTTTGCGGCTAGATGTATTCCTGTTTCAGTGCCCCCAGCGCATGGACGGGTCCCTCTGGCATGTGCGAAATAGTGACGAACAATATCCCCCATTCTCGCTTCAAGCGGTGTTCTGCATTCAGGACAGACACAGCCGCAACGGCCGCCGCGTTCGGCCCTTGTGAGCTGGCTGATATGCACCAACCTGTTATTGCGTATGCCGTAAGGGATTTTTGCGCTGTTTTTCATGTAATTGCCACAAGAGAGGCCGTGCTGTGGGAGCGTGCTCGATAGCTCTACCCTGGTAAAGGGACTAGGCGGCGTGAATTACAGTCGGAAGCAAACCGCCCTGCTCGATAGTGGTGAGCTGCTAAGTTGTCAGTTTTAGCTCGCCATCAATCGATCTTAAGCTAGGCGTCCGCATCTAGTTCATCGAGAACGTCGAAGATTGAATAGCCGCGCACTTCGCTAGAATTGGGCTTTGGACTGCCAATGTCACTCACGAGGTCAGTTTCCGGTGTGATCATCACAATGTCATCGGTCACAGCTCGAGCGTTCCGCTTCAGAAGTCGATCATGGAAGGACGGGACCGTATCTATGAGGAAGAGATCGTAGCCGGCTGGATGAGCAACCTCGAAGATGGCCTTAATAGTGCGCTTGCCAAGCCGCTCCCAACGTAGGGCGAGCGGCATCATTATGTTACTAAGCTGAAGCTCTTCGGAGTCGTGCAAGAAGGTGACAGAGAGGACCAAGGTTCTGACAGGAGAATCGGCTTCTTGCTGACAACGGACCTGCAATCTCGCTCTGCCTGTAGGCGAATGGTACTCAAGTTCGAACTGATGCCAAGGCAGGGTCGCGAGCTTTGTCTCCAATAGCTCTTTAGCCGCTTGAAGTACGCTATTTTCAAACACTTGGTTATGATCGGTGGACGTGGGCATGCAACCTCTCCTGTTCTTTCGGTCTACTTTACCACTCTCTGTTGGGGCCTTGCTTACGCGATAAGCAATGTTGCGATACTCGCGGAAGGCAGCCCTTGGGCAAGCTGTAGCGCAGAGGCGCTATAGGTGCCCGCGCCTAGATTTGCCTGGAGTTGCAACCGCAGTGACAGTCTTTCGATCTTCTGATACACTGTTGTTATATCAAATGAGTGGAGGAGGGGCCATGGAAGCTGCCATCGAAGAGTATCGGCCGAAGCCTAAGCCCAAGAAAGACGACTTTTGGAAGGCCCTGGGTCTTCCAGCGCGTGGGGCACAACTGCATGAGGCTTTGGAAAAAGGCGTCCCGTACAAGGTCTACACGGAACTTGCTGTGGCGTCTGGCCTGGAAAGCAAGGAGCTGGCGCGTTATGTCGTTATCAAGCCAGCGACATTGCAGCGAAGAGCCACGGCTGGGCGCTTCAAGCAAGACGAAGGCGATCGGCTGTACCGCTTTGCCGAGGTCTACAAGAGCGCTGTTGATCTCTTTGAAGGAGATCAACAGCGGGCGAGGCGCTGGCTCCTCAATCCGGTGCGCGGTCTCGGTGGTCGGCGACCGGTGGAAATGGTGGCGACGACTGCTGGCGCTGAAGCTGTGCTGGATCTGATCGGACGGCTTGAGCACGGCGTTTTCGCGTGAGTACGGTTCGTGGTTACCGCCTCGTAAAGCGGAAGTGGCTCCAGACGGCCTTCGATGGGGAGGGAGCCCGCTTGTACGGCGGTCGATGGAATAGCAAGGGGAAGGCCTGTGTGTACCTCGCCAGTGCTGAATCACTGGCTATGCTTGAGGTGATGGTTCATCTTGATGACTATCGGTTGCTGACACACTATGCGCTGTTGGAGGTGACTATCCCGGAAAATGCTCTGATGCGCCTGCCTGCCGATAGTCTGCCGGAAGACTGGATGGAGGAGCCGGCGCCCGCCTCGACCGCGGAGATCGGCGACAGCTGGCTTGAGAGCCAATCGAGCCTCGCGCTAGTGGTCCCAAGTGTCGTGGTGCCTCGAGAAACGAACTACCTGATCAACCCCAGTCACTCCTATTTCCAGGCATTGGCTGACAGTGCCAGGGAAGTCTCGTTCACCCCGGATAAGCGCTTGTAGCGCCTTTCCCCGCCCTTGGACAGGGACGGTTTGAGACCCCCTCCTTCTGCCTAGCTTGCAGCAGACCTGCCGAATCTCTGAATTCTGGATTATATGGCTATGTTGGTATCTTTTGTTGGTTTGAGCCAATCGCTATACGTAGCCACATCTCCTCCGTTGGCTCTGCGGTTTCAAACAAACGTCGCCATGCCAAATAGTTGGGTAAGTACACCGTTCCCACTCCATGAAAGCGCCCCATCCATCCCTTTAAGCGGCTCATATAGCTGTTGACGTTCTGAATGTGATATTCCTTGCCGATCACGCGCTGATTATCGAGCGTGATCAAACGATGGTGAGCAATACCATGGTTAGCAGAGAAGATTTTATACCAGCTATGCCCAACCGAACATAAAATCGAGTCGCAATTGATGATCGGCCCCAGGAACTCATGAACAGTAGATTACTTGAATGAATTGATGGCGGGCGTACAACGCGTCGCTGGCATGCTAAGCGAGATCAGTCATGCCGCTGGCGAGCAGAGCGACGGCATCGGCCAGGTGAATATCGCCGTGGCGGAGCTGGATCGCATGACAAAGCAGAACGCATCTCTAGCCGAGCTGTCCACCATGTCGACCGATCAGCTCAGCGAGCACGCCGAACGATTGGCCTCAATGGTAGGGCGCTTCAAGTTGCGCGGTGACCTATTTCCGGCTCAGGTGATTGCATCAACTTGATAGTCAATGACCTAGTAGGCATTGCTCTGTTTCGCATGCGAAAAAATTAAACCTGCCTCCAACGAAATCGAGCAGCAAACCGTTAAGGTTGCTGCCCGATCGCGTACTTGCAGTCTTGCATGGGGTTAACTCGGTTTCGTGTCGTGGTCATCGAGCGTTTCAGAGGCCGCGGAGAGCGATGCTTCGGCAAAGGCTGCCGCGCTCTCGCCGACTTCCTCGGGGCTTAATTTACCCCCTCCCTCACCAAGCAGAATGGCGTGCATGGCGGTCATCGTAAAGGCTTCCAGTCTCGTCATGTCCAAAGCAGACTTATCGAACCGCGATGTATTGAGATTATCGTCAGCCATTTTGCCCTCCAAAAGCTGAGCGGCCACTAATAGAGTGGCCGCTGATCGAATCAGATTCGTTCCCAGTCGCCACCGGCATTCTGGCAAGTCGTGACATTCTGATCATTGTCCTCGGGGCCACCAGTGACAGTGATGTGGTAATCAATGCAAGTACGGCCTTCACCATCGACATAAGTATCGCTCTTGACGATGTTCTGTTTCATGTTGGCAACGTCCTCGAACCCGACTTCGGATTCGCCCTGCAATGCGGTGAAAGCGCTTCGCATCCCCTTGTCAGCCAGACCTAGCGCGCCAGCGCCAACAGCACCGTAGGCGGCACCGCTCATACCTGCTTTTCCGCCATTAACCAAACCCTGAACGCCCTGCATGTGACTGGCCGAGTCTGCTCCTGCTGCGCTGACGCTATTGTTGTTGCGACTTCCTAGCACATCAGTGATCGCGCTGACGGCTGAGTTCTGCAACATGCCAGACCCTTGCGGGGCAGCACAACCAGCAGCCAACAGCAGCATTGATGTGGCAGCCAGACCCATGAGAGTACGCTTGATAGTCATTTTGATCCCCTTTTAATCCGTTGTTTTGATGGTTTCAGGCAAAGCTACTTATAGATATATAATTTATACCATACGACGTTTTATATTTAAAACTCTGCGAAGCATTTCCAGACAAAGTATTCTCTACACAATCCCGAACCATCGCAAACGCAGCGCCGTAAATCAGTAATAATGGCAATTAGTAATGGCGGGGAATCCGTAAAAATTGTCTCATATTCATAGTTAAAAAATGTCGTCTAGTATAATTAAGGTTGGTATTATGGATTCAGGTGCTCTTATTGCGAACGCGCACGACGAGCTTTCCCTACTCTCACGACTTGTCGTAGATAGGGCGGCCCTGCGCGAAACCAACGAAACACTGACGCTGATCATTGATGAGGAGGGGGCGCGGTTACTGACGATGGACCGGGTGCGCCAAGAAATTGAGTGTGCTGTAAAGAAAGTGTGTGGGCTGGAGGTTGCCTATGAGCGGGCCGCGTAATTCCCGCCAGGCGAGACAGCTTGTTAGGCGTCTTGAACGCGACTGTGACCTGGATTGGCCAGGTGGCGCTGACAACGCAGCTCTTTTTCATGACCGCTCAGCCAGTCGGTGGGAACTCCACACACTCGAAGGCCCTTCGTTACCTGTCATCTCTGGCCCTACCCCTCTAACCCACCTGCTTCGAGATGGGTTCGTCCTGATCCGCTGGCCGGATGACAGCATCGAGCTTTTCCACGTTGAAACGGCAGAATCACAATTGAGCCACCGACTGAAAGAAGCGGAGGTGGCAGCAGCCGGGAGATGAAACCCATGATAAGCAAGACCACCTTCCGAGTCAGTCACCGCGCCCTGCTGGGACACTGGTTGCTCGTACCCTTGGGGGCAGCATTGCACTTTGCTCCTCATGCCCCCTTTACCCTCGCTGGGGCAAACGCTCCAGAGACTCTGACGAACATCCTTTCCTGGGCAGGGATGGGGTTGGCCGCCTGGGGGCTGCTGAACATCGCCTATCAGCGCCTTGCTCACGAGTACGTCATAGGCCCCGATCGCGTGATAGAGCGGCACGGCATTATTGCCAGGCGTGTTACACCCCTATTTATTCATCACATTCGTTCGACCGAAGTGAACCAGACGATCTTGGGTCGATTGCTAGGATATGGGACGGTGAAAATGTCTGCGGCAGGCACTGGCACAAGCGAAGCTCGATTTGATCGCGTGGCCAACCCGTTGAAGGTCATGGCTTCAATCAACAGTCACTTTCAAAGCCTTGCGGCTGGCACTGGGCAGGAGTAGTTAGATCATGGACTCACAAATTTCCGCACTTGCTGATGTGCTTATCCCAGGCCAGAGCATTGTGTCGACCGATTGCCATCAGTCGCAGGAGCTGCTGCCCCACCGCCAGTTACTCACGCAAGTATTTTTGAAAGCAATTGATGACCTAAAGAGCAACAACCTCAAGCACCAGTTCTCTGCGGCTGAGTTTCTGGCTGGCCCTGTCGCTGAGGGGTATGTCGGCCATCTCGGGCTTCCTGAGTGGACACCCAAGTTGGCGCTACTGATCCATGCTCAATGCGAGCTTCGTTCTTGCCTTGAGATACCCGAGCAGTTGGAGGCTACCCTTAGCCAGTATGCACCGCCCGAAGCAGGCGAGCGCCGCCCCTCTTTGTGATTTGCTTGGCCTCAATAGCCCCTTCATCCAGGATGTGACGCAGCGGGTTGGCTTGCCAGCCCGCTTCCCCTGTCAGTATCCCCTCCTTAGCCTTCTATGGTTCCCCGTCCTCAGAGGCGCTCTTGACACTCTAGCCATTCATCCAGCTCCAGCAGCTTGTCCTTGGGCAATCTCACCTCGACTATGAAGATCTTTAAAAAAGACTCGGCGCATTTTGGGATACATCCCGAAATCGCCTTTCGCCTTAGCCAAGTGCTGGCGCATTTGCACCCGACTGCAATTCCTTCCGAGTCCCGTACCCCTCCCAAGCGCAAGCCTAAAGAATTTGTGCTGATGGATCGCCTGCTCCAGTCTGCGATCATCAATCTACTCGGCTATCTACCCGCTGCCCCAACCCCCTCCTTTATCTCTAAATACGGGCACTGAAAACAGAGAACGCCCTTTCAAAAAAATGGTGTATGGTAGCTAAAACGGTTCCGGATAATTACCAGCTTCCAAGGCAGGTTTTCGTGAACGGTTACAAGTTTCACTGAATGAAATTTGTCAATTATCCTCTTCTACATCCCCTGTTATCGCTCTCATTACTCGAAAAAGTTGTTCTTGGGCATTTTCGCCAAACATTGAAACCACTTCTTCGTATTCAGCAATAAGATTTAATAACACCAAAAGTAGGTTATTCACTCGTCCACCGAAAATTATTGTTTCCATACGCTGAAAAAGTATTACTTCATTGTCATCCCAGAGGTAATCCATGTGAACAATGCGTTGATCAACCCACGATTTAATTACAGTTCTCAAGGACATGCCATCAAGTACTTTCTCATCAAATACTGCATCAACAGCTCTGGCGCGTTCATCCATGCGTCGGGCACGGTAAACATTCTGTAACGTCGCATTTCTCTTATGTCGATCTGATTCCAGAAATAGCGCCCGAGTATCTACCAGAATCGACGTTAGGAGAGCATTTGCCACTAATACATCGTCAATTTCGTGATCAGATAGACGCAAAATCTTCTCTTTCAAATCACTAAATCTAACGGCAAATGCTCTCTCAATGCGAGCTTCGATTGCTCCGAGCCCACCTGCTTTAATAAATTCCCGCGCATCATCAGCCGTTTTCAAGTCAGGCATGAACGGGTTATCGTATTTCCATCCCAACTCTTTCATGTTCGATTCCGAGGGTGTTTACGTTTGGCGCTACCTATTTCCCATCACCCTGTTTACTAGATGCGGTTAACGATAGCATTCCATGCGCCATAAAAATGCGGTTCAAGTCATGATAGGGATGTTTTTCGAACCGCTTCGTTTCCGCTGCGTACTGCTCATATTGATAGTTCAAATGTCTCTGCAGGCCCTGTTCTAACTAGATCTGCTAATCTCGCGAAACGCTTCACCAAGCTGAAGTGCTGCACTTCGCCTGTCGCCCATGTCGACCAGTATGTCGAGGATCCTCAGGAACTTCTGAGCCAGGTTCTGCGTCATTGGCGCATCACGATGTGCAAAGTGCTGCACCAGTTCTGCGATGCGCGCAGGGAGGAAAGTTCCATGCCAACCCTTTAGATGGTCAGGCCCGTTGCCGATAATCGCGAGAACTTGGTTCGCGAAGTCTTCGGCTGGGTAATTGACCCTAGCTCGTTCACAGAGCGTCAAGTAAGGGTCCATTACGGAAGCCGTCCATCCGCCAGCGCGAACGAAACGATCAATTAGAGGCAGGATACAGCTGATTTCGGACCAGTCGCCATTAACGTACCGGGCGGCCAAGTCCGCGTGTTCAATTGAGACAAACATCAATGTATTAACTAGCTTGGGTTGATCGAAGCCTGAAAATTCTCCACTTCGATAGGCGTCGCGATTGAAAGCAGAGTCCTGAAGAAGTCGTTCAAGACAGAGATCGAGTATGGCGATTGAATCAGCTGGAATAACCGGCGCATCGTATACGTAGGAGCAGATGTAGGTGCTCGCGAATGGAGAAAGGAGAGCCCAGCAATTGTCTCCCTCCAGCGCCAGAATCGGATCGAGGAAGAGCTTCTGAAAATCGCCAAGAGGGAGAAGCCCGGCTACCCGGCCAAGGCTCGACCCCAAGCTGTGGGTCCATTCAAAAATTCGAGTGGCTGAGCGATTTCGACGTCCGGGCCTTACCCAAGGCGGCGCATTCTTCTGATTGGTCCATTCGAGTAAGCCAGCTAGGAAGTCGAGTAGATCCCTTTTCGCCTTACTTCTCAGTATCTCCTCGAAGGGGATTAGCTCAAGTATTTTTGCAGCTTGTTCTGAATGCCAAATGACATCTGGCTCTCCCCACATCTCATTCGCATCAAATGCATCATCTGCATCATAATCTTCGTAGGCTTGATGCCAACGCTGCCCCTTATTGTGGTCAACTTTCACCCATGCTGGAGGTGGTAGCGGAAGGGAGGGCCATTCGCTTCCGTTCTCATAGAATGCTATCACCGTGTCGACCGCCGATTGCACTTCGTTTGATGAGTGGAAGGCTTCATTATGTTGAAGGTGATGATCGTATGATCGTGGTGAAACGTGGCAGCGCGATAATGCCAGTACCAGTGTGCTCCAAGTCAGCTTGGGGTCTTTGAAACAAAGCGTGCAGGCTTCTTCTAGGGCGGCCAACCAAACGACTTCCAGTGGATGCGTAATCAGCCAGATGAGGTCCCGTGCTGAGCCTTTTGTTACTGAAGCTTCGCGGATGTCCGCTGCGAGGCCGCGTGCCACATATATCGCATGGTGCCAGGGTATGATGGAGCTAGGTGACCGCATCCGATTATCTTCTGGTAACTGGATAGCACGCCTGAGGACCTCACGAGCCCACTCAAGATCTTCTTGAGTGCATTCTTCCCGAAAGTTGAGCGCGATAGCAGCGGTAGCGGCGACCGCACCGCGACGCATATTTAAAAGTTCTTCGTCGTTCTCGTTGTTTGAGTGCTCGTATAAGCCGTTAGCGTCTGCTTCCTTGGCTAGTGCAATGGCATCCTCAATATCGTAGGTATTGTTCAGTGCCTTCTCTTCGAAGGACTTGGACGCCCACGTCCAAAGGCCCGTTTGCTTTAGCCACCTAGAAGCTTCTTCGGCCCTAGCGACTTTTTCAGGCTTAGCGGCAGAAGGACTCACATGGACAATCGAAATCTGCTCTGAATTGTCTTTGGTACGGTAGGCCTGATAATTTTCCGGGTTCGCCAGCTCGGCAAATTCGAGGGCCTGCACTGTAAGATGCTCCCTTGCCCTCTGATTATTGCGGTGCTCCTCGTACTGAAATGGGAGATCGTTTTTGAAATTAAGGATTGCTTCACGGGACCGGTCGCGGATAGGGCCTGTCGAAAAGACAAATCTTGGCACCATCCATTTAAGCTCTGTCTTGCGAATCTGCCGGTTATTTGCTGCTCGAATCGCCTCAGCGTGAGGCTTGTCGGTACGAGACGTAAAACCGATTAGGCTAGCAAGCGGTGAAAGGTCTTGTGTCCATCTGTCATGGTCTGCCGCCAACAGGCGCTGAGAGGTGATGAGCGGCAACGTTGCTTCGGACACGGTTTCGGTGTGTAGCGCGATGATTACCGCAATGCCCAGGACGGCAATGCACTCGTTACCCTCGACGCATTGCTGTATCAGCTCGTCAACAGGTCGGCCGCGCGCAAGCTCGGCGAAGCACCATTCCTCAAGCGCAAAAAAACCACAACCGATGGCATTCGGCGCCCACGTCGAACGAAACCAAAGATACTCACGGTCGGTGCCCCAGAACCTTTGGGATCCCCAGGGAAAGGTGAGATCTAGCGGTATGGGGGTGCCATCACGGTCATGAGAATATCGATGCAGTTGTCGCCAAGCATTCATCGCATGATTGCAGAGTTCCCGGAGTAGCCGCAGTGCCTCATTAGGCGATGATTGGAAAAGTGAGTGAAAGGGCTCTCGAAGTGGCGAAGCGGGTGAAAAGCATCGGTAATCATCGTGGATCGATAGTCTGTTCCAGTCGTGGCGGTTGAAGTCACCGATGGTGTGTAGAAAAGGTGCCGTGGAAAGCGCCCGTTGTTCTTGAGGAGTGCGCTCGGCTGCCGGCTTAGCCGAGATTCTTTTTCGCCACACGGACACGGCTTGAAGTTTCTGTTCTTCTCTGACGACCTGGTCAGCTGGAAGCTCCTCCTGCAGAAAAGCGAGGGAAAGATCGACAAGCGACTGAGGCAGCGATTGGGCAAGGACGGGTGAGAAGGTGATGATGTCATGAAACGCATCATCACGAATGCGCTCTGAATCGGTGACCCGCTGCAAGTAGCCAGCCGCAAAGTTTGGCTCTACTCTCGACGATCTTAAGAGAAGCTGGCTCAGGGATTTGCTGAGAGCTCCCAAGCCAGGCACCTCTCCCCAGTAAGCAGAGTTCTCGTCCGGCCCATCGGCAGTACTGATTGCGTCGATGGCAGAGAGCCAGGTCGCGCATTGTTGTAGAATAGCGCGGGAAGTTGGGTTGCGAAGATCGGCTAAGGCGTTCTGCCAAACTTCGAAGATAGCCACGATCTCCGGATAGAGTCTCTGCGGTATGTCTGGAATACGCCGGAGGATAAAGTCGATGAGGCGACGCCACGCACTAAAATCGGACGGCCACCCAAGAAGATCAGCAAACCGTTGGCGTTTCTCCTGTGGGAGTTCACCAGCGAGAATATTCGCATTGGGGGAAGTCTTCTCTGCTTGAAACCAGACGAGAGCCTTCCTGAACAGGCGAAAGTCGTTGGCAAAGACAGCCGTAGCGAACTGGCTCTCATCAGATTCGAACTTCGAAGTTCCTAGTGGGCCGACCAGCCAAGCGCGCAGCCATTGCGATCTGAGTTCTGAACCTTCGGTTTGGGCGAGGTATGCCGTCCAGTCTTCTACCTGCGCGTACTCCCATTGAGAGAGAAGTTCGACGACCCTTGCCACCGCCGGCGGTTCTCCACATGCCCTAACCACTTCCATCCATTGAGCCCCACGATCGGCCAGGACATGGAAGAAGGCCCATTCAAAGAAGATATCGTGAGCAAAGCGAACTGAAATTCCTTCGCGAACATTTTGAAGTATACCGTCAGATCGTAGGTCATGGATGTGTGCGACCGAGGTTAGCTGACTAAGGCGAATCGGCTGACTAAGTTTGCGGGCACGAAGAGAAGCTAAATCGAGCAGCTCTCGCTGGCGTTCAACCGCATTTTGACCGGTCTCATTGTAGCCGCCCCGTCGCCACCAATTCTCGATCAGATCGACTTCAGATTGAGGGGCGAATGTCTGAGCACTGGGATCGGCCGAGTAACTCTGATCCAGCACTTTCGCAAAAAAGGGGCGCCGGACAATCTCCTGCACTTGGTGTGAACCAAAAAGAAGTGGCCTCAGGTGTGGTTTAGCTTTTTCAAGTGTCTCCGCCTCTTCATCGCTCAGTTGTCCAACGCCAAGCGTCTCGACCTTCAGGGCATCTAGAAAGTGGCCTAACCAATTGCGAAGCACTTCAATTCCTGTGTCGCGCAGCGAAACAATGACCCGCCAATTATCGAGTAGCGGCGACTCTACGATGGCGCGGATAACGTCGAGGATGATGGGCTGATGTTTCTTCTCAACGCGATCAATCGCATCGATGAAGAGCATGGGAGTGCCGGCGGCCCCGATCTCCACGAGGAGTTGCTCCAGGGGAGCGCCGGAGAGACCTTGAGACGATGCGTAGCTGATCCAACTGGTTCCTTCGAGCTGCTCGGCTTTGAGGAAGAGGGTCGGTCCACGTTCTAACGAACGTTGTACCGCTCGCCTCACTAAAACTGATTTGCCACTTCCTGGCAGGCCTCGGATCTGGACTACACGTGCTGTGGTGAGCTTGGCGTCCAGCTCTCCTAGGAGCGAGGTTCGGTCAAGTTTCGTTCCGCCAATATCGTCGGGGATGAAGTTAGCGTAGCTCTCTGCGAGCTCCGTCAACTTATCGAGGTCTAGGCTAAAGGAGACTCCACCTCGAAGGCGTGCAACAAGGGAGATCGAACGCAAAAGCCGCGCGCGATCAAATTGACCTGCTTTCCCTGCTGATGCGCGAGCTAGCTGAACGATCCGCGACCAGACAAGTGGGGCCTTGGATGAATCATCGGGGGCGAGGCACTCTCGAATGCGATTAATGGCATCAGGAGGATCAGTGGCGCCTTCGCGAAGGAGGTCGAACTGAATGAGCACGAAATGGGCTAGGAACCGATGTACTTCTTCACTCGTGCTTGGTATTCCCTTCGCCTCATTCAGCAGGCCTACGACGTCATTCTTGACCATTATGGTGTCGGCGCTGGCGTTGCCCTCTGCCTCGAATCGAGCGGCGAAATGGTTAGTCGTCAGGCTTTCACGGGCCCAATCGCAAAGAGTTTTGAGCGCTCGTTCCTTGGCGGTGGCCACGGTACCAACCGCTGCCCCGTAGCGGTCGATATTAATGCGGAAATCAGGCTTCGTAAGAGTAGCCCAACTGTCGCGAATGATGTCACGAAAGTCGGAGTTCGTTTCCGCCTTACTGATCGTGAGTGAACGCTTTATCTGGAGACTAAGGCGAGAAGGGTTCTTTGCGGCGTCTTCAAAATCGACGATCACATCATCGAGCGGTTCACCAAAATCGCGCTGCTGAACCGACACGCGGACAACGGTACGATCATCGATGCCGGGTGCATATCCCTCAGCTAGCAGCGCAGTTAGATAGTATGCAGCCGCGTCGCCCTCAAAGGTGAATCCCTCGCCGCCGGCGAGTTCTGGTGATTGTGTCATTTGTATTTGAAGCACTTGTCAGGTTGCGTGTTTGGAAGTTATTTACACTTAAGATAACCACTATCTCTTCATAGCTGCCGTAACATTTTCTTGAGAAAGATCGCTATGATTCGTTAACGCTAACTGCGTTTCCAATAATTTTGTCCAAACCCTAAGTCGACGACATTGTGTGCCTCATTATCCTTTTTATATCCAGCCTAGCACATCTATTAAATAGGCTTACCGCCATGTCTCATGAATTACACAAATCGCTGGGCAGCTATTAGCCCTCTCCTTATCGGCCTTGGTCGCCTGAGGATATGGCGTGGCTCGCTGGCGCTGATGATGCCTCTGGAGAGTATTTAAAAGCCGACAATGAGCAAAGCGGCGCCTCCCCCTCTCCTCGATCTAAAGAAACCCAGCTCTCCCTGTTCTAAGCCTCCCTCGATAGTCGTTTTCATCTCCCTCTAAGCCTTGGCATGCGACAGCAAAGCGACTCGCGCAAAAAAATCTCTACTTCCCCCGGTTAAGTGTCAGTGGCTGCCCTATCTACCTGCGAGGCCCATTAAGGGCACCTATGAGAGAGCACCGCTGGGAGGCGGAATTGAGATGATGGCGATGCGAGGCAGCACGCTTATTGGCGTGGCCATATTAGTTTGGGTCGCATGGATTGTCCTGGCGACCGATTCAGAAGCTCGAATTGAGCGAACCTGTCAGCCCGTTCTTTGGTTTGGCAATGTGGCAACTTCACTGACGCAGCTAACCTTTCCTAAGCAACAGGAATCGGTGCATGAGGCGTTTGAATCAGCTGACTATGCTTGTCGCTTTACCGTGTGGCGCTTGCTGCACGAAGACGCCTGGATCGAAAGCCACCAAGGTAACGAATCTAGTGATCAGTCGGGGGAGAGCGACCAATGATTTCCCCTACCCGCCTGCTACACCCCATCCGTAGAATTCTCGGTGTCACCGTGGCCACCTTGGGGCTCGCTGCTGGCGCTCATGCCGGAAATGATCAGCCTCTGGCGCTGGTTGAGTTTGCCAGCTTCGATTGCCCGCACTGCCAGGCCATGGACAAACACCACTCTTCTATTCAGGCAGCCGTCGAAGCGGCGGGCCTGGAGTACCGCTACGCTCCCCTGCCTTCCCATACCGGCCTTGAACGCGCATGGCGTGAACGCGCCTTTTACGCATCTCGCTCTATTCCAGGGGTTGCCAATGACGTTCGGAAAGCCTTTCTCACGGCTGGCGAAACCGGGGTTCCCCTCAAGGACTATGACGATGTGCTGGCGCACCTCCAATTGCATGTTCCCCAAGTTCGGTGGAACGAGTTTGCGGACGACCATATCAGCGATCCCAGCTCTGTCGAGGCGATTGAGCGAGCAGCGAGGCTTGCTGGTCGGGCAGGTCTTCGTGAGTACCCTGCCTTTGTCGCTGTGTCTCGTTCTGAAGTGAAGCTATTGAGCCTGTCGGGAGACGTTGCCGAGAGGGCCGAGGCGGTAATCAAGTACCTGGAGAACCTTTGATGACACTGCGAAACCCTGTGCTTGCTGTCTCGCTGACAGCTGTTCTTGCTGGCTGTGCAGCACATCCTCCGGCTCTGGAGCACGCACGCACGTCAACGCTACCTGATTCGTATAACACGATGACCAGTCGGCATGTGGTGATCCCTGCCTATACGCTTCAAGGGGTCAACGCGACCCGTACCACCAACTGGTACTACGGGGCTGGCCAGGGGCTTGATCGCTACGCTTACGGCGGCACCGTTTACGACGAGGCCTATTGGCAGCAGCGCCATGCCTCAATGCCGGATGACTACAAGGACGCCATGGAGTCTGTGCCTCTGGCGCGCTTCCATTTCGAGTTCGACTCAACAACGCTGACGCCTACCTCTCAGCGTGAAATGGCTTCCTTCCTGGAAGGAGAAGACCTGGCTGGCCGTGTGCTCATTGTTGGGTACACCGACCATATCGGCCGTCCTACAACATTTCACTCTCACAGCGCCGCGCTGATGCGATCGCGGGACAGCTCCATTTGGCTTGGCCAAAGGCCCGGTTCCTGACGGAAGGGCATGGCATCTATCCCAAGTTGGTTGACGGCACGACTGATGAAGCGCGGGCGGCAAACCGTCGCGCCGAGATTTTTTACCTGGAGGCAGACCAATGAACGTCTTTATCGCCCACGCCCAGATTCTACGAAAAGAGACGCCAAAGGAGCGCGGTCGTTCTGGCCTGATGGTGCTCAAGGTTGGTAAGAACAAGCGAAGCACAGAAGCCCTAATCCAATCTGTAAATCAGATCATTGTCCGAATTCCGAATCATCTATCTGATCGCGCAGCCAAGCTGGATGTTGATTCTTACATTGAAATTTTCGGCCATGTTGGCGGCATTGTGCGCCGTGCACACCACACGGGTGAGCAGCACCTGAGTGCCGAGTTGGTGGCCAACAACATCCAGCCGGCTGCCCCGATGATCGAGGGCAACATCGAAAAACATCTTTTCAATCGTTTCATTGCGATTGGCTTGCTGAGGGGGGTGAAAACTCCCGAGAAGGAGGGACCACCCTCCACAGCGTACCTGCAGATCGGCCCTGACCGACCGGACCTGGGGCGCTCCTTTCAGCATACCGGCGTGGTGTCCATGGCTGCTTTTGGGCGCGTTGTCGATCGACTTGTCGAGTACGAGGCCGGCACCGCCCTTCATGTTGAGGGACGAGTTACCGGCCTATTGCGAAAGATCCCCAAACCAGGAGCAGAAGGCGGCTTCGAGGAAAGTCTGGAGGTCGGGCTGGTGATGGATCGTGTCAGCCCCACTGCCATGGTCGCTGAGCGGATGATGACGCCGTTTGATGTGGCCAAGCCTGAAGCGCAGAACACCCCAGAAGAAACCAACGACGAAGCTGGCGCTGGGGAATCCGCGGCAGTGGCTGAAGAACAGCGCTAGGAGGTGGTCAATGATTGCCCTACCTGATTGTGTCCCTGAAATCGCTGATTACTACCAAGTACCCATCGAGATTGTCGCGGCAGTGCGTCTTCAAGAGAGCGGCAGCCGAGGGCAATTAGTGGGTCGCATAGGTCCGAACAAGAATGGCACTTACGACCTAGGCGCTATGCAAGTCAATACATGGTGGCTCGACCAGGAAACCAACCGGAATTACCTCCAGCAATGGGGAATTACCGAGCGTGAGTTGTTGGAAAATGAGTGTACGAATTTCGCTGTAGGGACGTGGATTCTCTACGACAACATCACGCGCTACGGCGAGTGGGAGGCGGCATTGGCCGCTTACAACGCTGGGTCGCCGAATAGTCCGGCAGGCCAGCAATACGCAAACGAAGTCCTCGCGACATTAGGAGATCAGTACCAATGACTACTTCCGTAGATACCCAGGCCACAACCAAGCAGGGCAAGCTCGCTCATCTAGTCGAATGCCTCCGCATGAACAAGAAGCGAGCAGCAGAGCGCTCACTGTTGGTTGCTACTACCGCTTTCCTGGCGATGCCAGCATGGGCACAGGAAGACTTTGAAGACTTCGCTGACAAGGTTGAAGAGCTGGCGCATGGGCCCTTCGGTATCGGCATTTCCATTCTGGCGCTGATCATCGGTTGCCTGGTGGGCCTTGGACGTCAATCTGCTGCCCCTGCGTTCCTGGGTCTAGGGATCGCCGGTGCCTTTGCGGTCGGCCCCTTCATGATCAAGGAAATCTTCAGCTGGTTCTCAGGCACCTGAGTTAGGAGTCGCGGGTCATGTCTAACGAGTCCTATCGGATACCGCAGGATGTTGATGCCCCTATCCCCATCTTCGCCTGGGAGATGACCGAGGTGGTTGTCGCCATCATGGTGATCGGCGTGGGCATCATCATGCGGTTTTTTATCCCAGGCCTATTTGCGGGGATCTTTCTCATGATGATGGCTAAGAAGATGCGTGCCGGCCAGAAGCGGGGACAAGTGCAGCATGTCTTGTGGCGGATGGGGCTCAAGTTAGACCCGCTGCTTGGCAAATACGCACCTAGGCCAATGCGATTGGAGTACATTCGCTGATGAAATACCTCAATGCATTGCGAAATCAGTGGGTCGCTGCCAGGGGCTGGATGTTCTGCACCCTGCTCCTGACTGGGTTGCTGATCTATGTCTTGCAGAGCTATGTCCAGCTCAGCGCCAATATGCCAACCCGGCTGGTTCCCTACAACCTGCACGTCGTGGATGGGCCGGTCGAGGTGGGCGCCAGCGCTGGTTATACCGATGCGAGCTACCTCACTGAGATAGCCATGGCGGATGCCCAGCTGCACAGCTCTTGGACCCCAAGGAACGTGAGAAGCCAATACGCTCGGTTCCAGAACCGGATGACGCCGGCCCTCTATGCCAAGGTCGGCAATGATCTACAAGCACGGATTCCAGACCTGGAGAAATCTGAGCGTACCCAGGCCTTGTTCATTGAAGGGACCCAAGTCCTAGACGGCACAGTGCGAGTTTATGGGCGCTTGCGGGCTTGGCATGGCACCGAACAGATCGAAGACGAACCGATTGCTTACCGTGTCCGCTATTCCTTCAGCGGTGGCGTTCCGTATGTCGCTGGTTTCTCTTTGGAGGACGAATGAAAAAGCCTAAGATGCAGGGGCTGGTCATGGTGGCGGCGCTTGCCGTCGCCACCTTTGTCAGCGCCAGCGATGATGTCCAGAAGGTGGTTGTGTCCACCGATGCTTATAACCGGCTGGTATTCCCAGAGCCGTACTCTACGATTGTTATCCCCCCCGAGGCCGAGTTGCGTGACAACCCTGTGCCGACTGATGGCAAACGTGGTCTCCTCATCCGTCCTGCAGACGAAGCCGACCCGTTCTCTATCTTCATCCAGCTGCGAAGCGGCGAGGCCTTCACGGTGAAGCTAGCGCCGGAAAGCGGCATCGATGCCCAGGTGTTCCGGTATCGAAACGCCCCTGACCTATCCGCAGAGCCCGAAAGGGAAAGCCGGCCCAAGGATCGTTGGATTGCTGACACTATCCTGTCCGCTTTCCAGGGGGCTCGCCCTAGCGGGTTTGAGCCGGCTGGCGCCCCGCCTAGTGCCCGACTTGAAATGCCTAATGGCGGCACGCTCAAGCTCACAGCGGAAACCCAGTACCGTGGTTCCGGCCATGTCGTGAATATTTACCGGCTGTCTTCTGATACCTCCCTTGAAGTCGAGCCTCGTGACTTCTACCGCGATGGCGTCGTTGCTGTTTCCTTGGAAGGGGACACGGTAAGTGAGCGCGATCAGCCCCGAATGATCGTCGTGGAGGTTGACCGTGGCTGAAGATCAGAACAACCAGCAGCCGAATGAATCGGGCCAGGACAAGCCTTCTAGGGTGGCCAAGGCCCGAGCTAAGTCCAAGGTAGTCTCTCAGAGCCTGTTGGAGCGAGCGCAGGGAAGAAAGTGGCTTCTATATGGTGGTGGGGCCTGCCTAGTCATCTGGCTTGTGGCAAGTAACGCTATTAGCGCACGAGACAACAGTAGCAATAAAGCGCCCCCTCCCCCGGAATTTATGGACACCACGCCGGATACACGGCATGGGGAGGAAGTCACTATTTCCCGACTTCAACAACAGTTAAGGGAGGCTCATGAAGAATTGGCAGACCAGCGCGAGAGTCAAGAGCAGAGGGATGCACGACTTCAGGCGCAGCTCGAAGAAATGCAGGCTGGCATGGAATCCGAACGCGAGCAAACGCGGGAAACCATGGAGTCGCTGCGCACACGACTAGCCGATATTTCTAGCGGAGATGATGGCACCAGTGAGGTTCGCATTGGCACATCTTCAAACAGAAGCACCGACGCCAACCGTGCCCCGTCTGACTATCTTCGCCCCCCCCGAGGCGACGACGCTAGCGCGGTACCTCCGCCCCCGGTAGCGCGTCGAGATGGTGACTCTGGCCGTGCCGGTTTACCCCCGAGGCAACAATCGTCGACACAGGGCGGCGTCATTCCTTCACAGTTTCCACAGCTCCAGAAGGAAGAAGGACCGGCTGACCCGATCGTACTCAATGGCTCAAGTGGTGAGTCCAGCGCTCGCATCTTACGTAATGAAGCGGCTCAGCAGGATGACGAAGAAGAGGATCTGGGGCCACCTAAAGCTGGGTTCCTCCCTATGGGGTCGTTCTCTGAGGTGGCAATGTTGACTGGCGCTGACTTTGGCGCTGCCGAGCGTACCCGCAACAACCCTCAGCCGGTGCTATTCCGCATTCAAAACGATGCATTCCTACCTGGCAGTGCGCGGTATCGCCTCGCTGACTGCTTTGGTATGGGCGGTGGCTACGGTGATTTGTCGAGCGAGCGAGCGCATATCAACGTCTCTCGTATTTCCTGTGTCGATACACGGACTGGAATGATGCTTGAGTCTCCAATCAATGGCTACATCGTGGACTCGGATGGCCGTCTGGGGCTTCGCGGCAAAGTTGAGCGACGTGCTGGCGCCCTGCTGGGTAAGGCCATGCTTGCTGGCTTCGCAGAAGGCGCCAGCAGCATTGCTGCAACAGCAGCTCAAGGTGCTGAATCGGCTGTCACAGGCAGCGGCGTTGTCACCACCATCGACCCGAACAGTGTCGCCGAGGTTGGCATGTACGGCGGTGCAGGCCGCGCGATGGAGATACTGGCAGAGCGTTACATCGAAGAGGCTGAATCCATGTTCCCGGTGATCGAGGTTCCATCAGGGCGCCGTGGCACTGTTGTAATCCAGGAAGGCCAGAAGCTCGAGTGGGAAGCCTACGAGCTGGCCGACAAGATGCCGAGCGAGGGCTAATACGATGAGCTTAAAGTTGATGATCCCCTTGACCGCCCTGCTGTTCCTCGGTGGGTGTGCCACTGTCCAGCATGATTGTGAGCTGGGAAGCGAGTGTGTCGGTACCGGCGATGTTTATGAAGCTGCGGTGGCAAATAGTGGTTCCTCTGAAACAGTGATGGAGGGCCGTAAGGATGGCTCAGAAGCTGAAGAAGAAAAGATCGAGCAATGGCGACCCTATAGCGGGGGAGGCCTAACCGATATGCCTGTCTACCAGCCAGGTAAACCGGTGCGTATCTGGGTGGCGCCATGGCGCGGTGATGACGGCATTCTACGATCGGGCGAATACCTGTATGTGACTCTGCCTGATGACTGGAGTTATGGCCAGCTGCGTGACGATGGCATTGGGGCAGGCATGATCGGACCTTCTCCGGGTGTTCAACACATCGCGCCGAGAGGGCAAGACGCCAGCGTGAATCCTTATCGCATTCAGCCGCAAATGCAGATCGTCCCGGAGAATTGATATGAAGATAACCGCGATGACTCGTATGCGGCACCAAGTGCGCCGCATGATCCAGCAGGGCGCTCCCGATTATGGCGATCGCGCCCTCCCCCTCCAGGCAGCCGAGGCGCTGACTGAGCGGGATGATCCCGCGAGCCTGCTCCCCTACATCGACTATGAAGATAACTACTGTGTCCGGGATGATGGTAAACATCCTCAGCTTGGCTTCGGCGTCCAGTTTGCGCCATTGATGGTGGCTGGCAAGGACATCGAGGAGCAAATCGAGTCGCTGATTACGCGAGCGCCAGCGGACACGGTTATCCAGTTCGTCGCCCATAGTTCGCCGGCCATTGAGGACCGGATAAATACCTGGCAGGCACGGCGGTTACGTTACTGCAAAGACCCTATGCTCCAAGAGCTGGTAGAGCGCCGTAGCAAGCACATGCTTGACGCCGCGGCCGGGAACAAAAGCCTCCTACCGAATGAGCGTCTATATCCCCGGGAGGTGCATTACTTCGCCTTTTTCACCATGACCTTTGGCGGTGACCCAGAGCATGCTGAAGAGATTCGTTCATGGCGGCACATGTGCGACGAATTTCGGCAGTCGGTGATGGGGACGTTCAGTTCGATGGGCCTTGCGCCAGCCCTTATGAACGAATTGGGTACGCGACGTGTCCTGCGCCGTATCGCCAACCCGCAAATGGTGCCGGGTGAGCTTCAGCGGGTTGAGGAGGAAGGTGGCCACTTCGCTGATTCCATCTTCGATAAGCGTACACGTATTCGCGTGAAGTCCTCGGGTGCGGTCCAGTTCAGCGACAATGAGCGGGAGGTGGATCTCGTACCCCTGACCATCGACACCTACCCGGACTACCTGCGCCTCTACATGACCGGCGATATGCTTGGGGAGTTGAAGTCGGCAACCGATCGCATCGCGCCGGCCTACTGGATGTACACAACCATCTACAAGCCGAACACTGAAAAGGCACGCGATGACATCACCATGCGTATGGGCATGATCTCAAAGCAATGCATGAGTGATTCCGAGTGGTACAAGGGGATGATGCCGCACCTCTTCACGCGGCGTAGAGATACCCAGCAGCTGCTCAACGATACTCGCTCAAACTACTGCCCGGTACGCATGTGGTCGGGGATCAATATCATCACCGAACCCGAGCGAGCAGCTTCGGACGCGGACTATGTTTCCTCGTTGTGGCGGAAAGCAGGCTTCAGAGCCTCGCGTGAACGCTATATCTCGCTGCCTATCTGGTTGTCGTCTTTGCCATGGGGCTACAACCCACGCATGGACAAGCCTACATCAGGCCTTCAGCGGGCACAGATGGTGTCCAGCCTAAACGGCGCTTGCGCCTCAATCTGCCAGGGCGATTGGGGCGGTAACGGGCCAGTAGTACGCAAAGACCCACAGGGGAACCCTTACCTCTACGCAAACGGACTGTTGCTGGTTTCTCGCCGCGGTCAAATGTCGTGTATCGACATTTTTGATTCGGCCACCTCATACAATTTTTCGGTGATCGCGACCTCGGGTGCGGGTAAGTCATTCCTTGCCAACGAATTCGTTACCGACATGCGCTGTCGTGATGGCGTGGTCCGTATCATTGACGTGGGCGGCTCTTATAAGGAGCTGTGTGAACTGCTGGGCGGTCAGGAACTGAGGTTTGATCCTAACCATCCGGTCTCACTTAACCCATTCTGGGGTATCAAAGGCAAGCAGCGTTACGACGATGATGAAGGTGGCAGCGAGATCGCAGAAATGATCCCGGTGCTGAAGGATGCCATATCTCAGATGGCGTTCCCCCTAGGTGAGCCCGACAACTACGAATACCAGTTGATCGAAAAAGGCATCCTTGAGGCGCACGATAAACATGGCGAGGTCATGGAAACCAAGCATGTCTATCAGTGGCTTGAGTCCCGGGCAGACAGTGATCCGGTGGCCAAGAGTATTGCGTTGCAGTTGGAGCCGTATGCCGTAGGTCGGCATGCCGCATGGTTCAACGGTGAGCCCCAGCTGGATCTTTCCAATGAGTTCACCATACTCGAGCTGGAAGAGCTAAACGTCGATCGTGAGCTTCGGAATGTGGTCATGACACTCCTGATGGCTCGGACGACGCGGGACATGTATCTGCGCCCACGCAACATCCCGAAAATGATGCTGATCGATGAGGCATGGGATCTACTCGCGGACCCGAAAAGCGGGAAGTTTATCGAAACCGCCTTCCGGCGCATCCGTAAGTATTACGGCAGTGCCGGTTTCATTACACAGGGCTTCAAGGATACCGACCTGTCGCCGGCCGCTCAGGCTGCCTTCGACAATGCACCTTGGACGTTTGTGCTCAAGCAGTCGGGTCCCTCGCTCGACTACGCACAGAAAAACGGAAAGCTGGGCGGCGAAGACGAATTCCTATTCGATATGCTGCGCGGTGTGAAGCCCGGTGCCGGCTATTCGGAGGTCTTCGTCAAGCACGAGAGCGGGGGTGGCCTTTTCCGCTTTGTGGTCGATCCTTACTCCTACTTCCTATATTCGACCAATCCCAAGGACCAGGCACGCCTGATGAAGCTCACTTCAGCGGGCTACAACACGCAGGAGGCCATCCGCATGCTGGCCGAGGGGCAAGGGTAGGATTGGCTTATGCTGGCGCTCCTGTCTGCCTTGTCGGCCTGTTTCGCTGGGGCGCTTGGTTATACTGTGATGGTGGTATTGCCGGTGGTGGTCTTCGTTGGCTTACCCCTGGAGTTCATACGTCCCCCTGGTGAGCTTATGACAGTCACTTGGCTGGCCAAGGCCACCTACCTCGCAGGTGGGTGGCTAACTGCCCTCGCCTGGCTAGGGCTTAGGCTGGCGCCAGCCAGTTACCGTATCGGCCGGCTATTCCCAAGGGCTCGTGAGATTGCAGATCGTGTCTGGGTTTACGAGACGCCTGCCCTTCAGGCCTATGCTATGCCGAGCCCTACGGGTGGCGTTGTAATCGTTTCCCGGGGCGCCCTCAATCTGCCTCCTGATGAGCTTGAGTGGCTGCTGGCGCACGAGAGGTCACACCTTCGCCGCGGCGATGCGTCTGCGAGCCTATACTGGTGGACGCAGCACAGCATTTTGCGGGTGGCGCTTTGGCTGGCGCGGTTGATCTATACAATTCTTCGTCCCATTCCCCTGATTGGCCTGTTGAGCGGCTTGTACTTTTCTGTGGCGAGCTTGGGGATTCGCTTGGCATTAGGGCTTTTCAAAGTCTTGGACCGCCACTTAGGGCATCTAATGGAATATCGTGCCGACCGTGACGCGGCGCGTGTTGCCTCTCCAATAGCAGGCTGCCGGCTTCTCAGTAGGCTCTCTACGGGTCTTGAATCGAGCTGGGGGCTTTTCTCGACACATCCGCCGACATATCGGCGTATCAAGCGCCTGGAGCGTATGACATGAGTTTGATGGGGTATCGCTCGACACTGCTAAGATCCGTTATTGCTCTAACTATCTTCTACAGTCTCGCCGCGGCTACTGCTTTTTACTTCATGGGGCCGGAAACGCTGCAGGAGTGGCTAGCTGGCGCTGGCTTTTGGGTAGAGGGTGACGAAGAGATAAACCCCGCGAACGCGGCATCAGCGGCCACTGAGGTCGTCCTGGCAAGGTTGCGTGTTGTCTGGCCATGGTTAGCCGGGGGAATGGCTGCTGGCTCTGTGATCGTTCTGCTCATAGTGGGAATGGGATTAATAACACGTCGACAGCGCGCTAAATCTCGCGGTGAGTTCCGGGGCATGGATCTCTCAATTACGTACATGCCTTATCCTGATCCGATTAACTTCAAGCCAGTGAAAGCGCAGCTGTCGGGTAACGTTCCGGCACATCACATGCCGCTAATTAACCAGTTGCTCGGTTACCTCCAGGCTCACCCTGATGCTTTTTGCGGTGACGGCCACAGTACGACACTGCTTGAGCACCATCTAGGCGTGATCGATGAGGCCTTCGAGTACGAAGGTGCCGATCCCCTCCTCCCTCTTGCCGCGGCAGCACATGATATTGGCAAGACTGTTTCGCATGCGAAACAGGACGGGCAGTGGGTCCGCCTGTCCTACCACGATAAACAGAGCGGGCGTCTGTTGGCAAAGTTCCCCGCGTGGTGGGAGTTGCCTGAGGATGAGCGAGCCATACTGTTGCTGGCAGTAAAATACGAGCATTCTCCCAACCTGATGCCAGTGGCTTTCCCTGGCCTCAGTAGCAAGGGGGTGCGCCGCGCAGTCACTCTCCTCCAGCAGCTGCGAGAGATAGACGGCCTCGCTACACGAGGCGAGAAACGCAAGGTGCTTGAGAATCTGAACGTCCAGGAGCTGGCGATCGAAACGTTCTTGCGAGTGGTTCCCCAAGTACCCTATCAGGTGAAAGGTTTAGCGAAGCGTGTCAAAGCGGCAGGCTTCCGCGTTGGTGAGCGGCTTTACCTCTCCGAACATCATGTTCGGGAGACAGCCCTTTCCAAGCTGGATGATGACGTTGCCGCGGCCTTTGGCGGTGACTTTCGAGCCCGAGGTAAATCAGGGGAGTTTACACAGGTACTTTTGGCAGCATTGGCCGATCGCGGCTGGCTCATCACTGAAATCGAGGGAGTGCCAGAGGGGAGCGAAGCGGCGAAGACCTGGACGTTGCCATCTGACCAAGCGTTGTGGCGGGTACGTTCCGGCATAATCGAGTTCAGGGGAATGATCGCGGTGGAGCTGCCAGTAGAACACCAAGGCCTATACCCGCGAGAAACCGCTTATGAGGTAACCGTCCTCGGCCCCCAGGGCAAGCACAGTAGCAACGCTGGCGTTGCGCCAACAAAAGACAGTGGTAAGCGGGAAGAGCGCATGACTAAGCCTAAAGGTATTCCAGCGTCAGACGTATGTGATGTCAGCCTGTTTGCTTCAGTGCCTACGGGTACGGGTGATGCAACGAAAACCAGTGGGAATGCTGCACAGAAGAGTTTAGGGGCAGCGAGCAAAACCTCTACATTCAGCCATGAATCACTCACGAATACCGACGTGGCTTCCGCCTGGCTGCTAGATGATTCCCAGGCGGCAGGTGGGAATACTGCACAGGAAGAGACGCGACAGCCCACCCCTTGCGGTGGGGATGCTGCACAGAAAGGCAATGGCACCCAGAACCAGCAGGCCTCCGCAATGGTTGAAACAGGCGAAGGAAAAGATATAGCCGGTGCCAAGCCGATGGATGATCTCCATGCGGCAGGTGGGGATACTGCACAGGAAGAGACGCGCCAGCCCATCCCTTGCGGTGGGGATGCTGCACAGAAAGGCAATGACACCCAGAACCAGCAGGCCTCCGCAATGGTTGAAACAGGCGAAGAAAAAGATATAGCCGGTGCCAAGCTGATGGATGATCTCCATGCGGCAGGTGGGAATACTGCACAGGAAGAGATGCGCCAGCCCACCCCTTGCGGTGGGGATGCTGCACAGAAAGGCAATGGCACCCAGAACCAGCAGGCTTCCGCAATGGCTGAAACAGGCGGAGAAAAAGTTATAGATGGTGCCTGGCTGCTGGACGATTCTCATACGGCAGGTGAGAACACTACACAGGAAGGCACGGGCCAGCCAATACCTTGCGGTGGGGATGCTGCACAGAAAGGCAATGATGCCCAGAATCAGCAGGCCTCAGCCAAAGCTGAAACAGGCGACGAAAAGGCTATAGTTGGCGCTTGGCTGCTAGAGGATGTCCCCGGTGTCGGTGGGGATATTGCACATTATGAGCAGGATGGGATGAGTAATTCCATTCATACTAAGACTCCAGCAGGATTTAAAAGAGAATCAGAGGGAGCTTGGTTACTAAATGAGATTGTTGAGGCGGCCGGTGGGAACGTTGCACAGATAGCGACCAATGACCAAATTTCGCCCACAACAAGCGGGGGGGATGTTGAACTGATCGCTGAGCAAGCCGAACCCACGAATGACTTTTCAGAGATTAGTCAGCTGACGCTAGGGGCTGACGCAGATAACCATAGTGATGTTTCGGCTGAGCTGGGTGACTGGAGCCCAGAGGCCGATAACGCACCGAATGATACCCATATTCAACTTGGCCTGGGGGAGGCAATGCTGGCCACAGCTGAGCATGAGTCCCCAGTGACACAGCCGAGCCATCAGCCAGTCCCTACTGTCATGGTTGATAAAACGACGCAAGGTGCTACAGAACAGCAGAAATCGGCTGTGTCTGGGCAGAAAGATGTACGGACATCCTCACCTATCCAGCGACGCCTGAAGAAGCGAGGTGGGACCTCGGCTGGTCGCCAAAAGGCTTTAAACAACGAAGCGCCAGCGGATAAAAGCGAACAGACAGGCCAAGTGAAAGCGAGCAGAGGGTCATCCAAGCCTGCCGGTGCCAAGGCGGAAGTAAAAGGAGTGCCTAAGCTGTTCAGTTGACCAAACATCACCTTGCGGAGATGGACTTCGAAGCGCTGAAGTTATATGATGCATTTATGTAGCAACATCGCTGCATTTTTGCAGGGAAAATAGGCTATGAGCGTTGAAGCAATCATCGAGCCGTCCGATTACGTTGCTCCCGACACTTTCAATCAATTCCTCGCTGACTTGAAAGCTCGGGCACGGCAAACCAAGAGCCCAATCATCAGCCCGAGGATGTTCTGCCTTGCCCTGGGCATGGATGTACAGACGCTGGCCTCGCGGGCGCATGTCCACCGCGTTACTGTAAACCGCGCCCAGGGGGCTGAGAAGCTGCAGACTTACTTACGGGATGCGGTGCGAGTCATGGGAGCAGCGGCTGACATAAATGGTAATTTTCAGGATGCCGCGTTCTGGTTTCGTAATGAACCGATCAGCGCATTCAATTTCAGGACACCAGAGCAGTTGGTCAGCGAGGGACGAGCTGAGGATCTATTGAACTATGTTCAATCACTTCACGCAGGCGCGGCTGGATGATCCTTACCAGACTGGCAGATCAACCAGCCTATCGTGTCCATGTCCCCCGCTGGGCCATCGCCCCCCACAAGTGGCGCAGGCGCCGCCCAGCATGGCGGTCGCCTCAATCGTATCGGGGTTCCCGCACTCTACCTTGCTCTGGAAGAGCTGACCGCGCTTGAGGAGTGCCGGCAGCTCTCGACCCTGATGCCACCCGGTCTTATTGTGAGCTACACGGTAGCGTTGGCCACAGTAGTGGACTTCAGCCATGGGTACACGGCTGACTGGGACTCTCTCTGGCAGGAAATGGGTTGTGACTGGCGTAGAATTTTGTTTAATGATCGCGTTGAACCGCCCAGCTGGTTGCTCGCTGACCTAGCCTTGGAGGCTGGTGCTAGCGGCATACTGTTCCCGTCGTTGGCCAATCCACGGGGTGTAAACCTCGTAGTCTACACCGACGCCTTCATTTCACGTCACACCGCCCCTACCTCTCTTCGAGACCTGTCATACGGGAATGAGAAGAGAAGGATGCAAAATCATGATGATGTGCTGATTGTCCGAGGCGATGCTGATCTACGTTGCTACTGGCTAGCGATGGAGGGGCAGCCCTTTGCAGATGTCGAGCCAGCGGAGTTCGGGATCGAGCGGCAGAAAGCGCAGGTAAGGTTCCTTACTTGGGACTGATCCTACTCTGCCACAGTAAGGCTATCAATTGATGGCAAACGGAGAACCTGCCCGTTAAGCATGGGTTATACGGGCTTGTAGTTCGCCCAGACTGTTGATTTCACGCTTCCCCAGGCTGTCTGCTGAGGGAGGCATTTTCAAAACCGCTTGATCCATCCGGTCAGTCATGCTTTTTGAAAGCTCGAATAATGAGAAAAGCTATGAACAGCGCTAAGTGGAATAAGTTGCTAGCTCGGTGGTGCCTTCTTAAAAATCAGTATCAATTGGGTTCAGGGGACTGCAGCCAGTCCAAGTTCTTACTGGCCTATCCTTAAATGCTCCAAGTTTAATACTATTATGCTTAAACATATCGGCTGATTTTCTGCCATCTTTGATCATAAAGTCGATATAAAGCATCACTATTAGGCTAGAAGTGTCCGGAGAACACAGAGCAGTCCAGTTTTCTTTACACATGAAGCTTGCCCCTCCAGGTGTTATTTTCAGAAGACGATCGCACTGCGTGTCTGAAGTCGGTTGCACTGTGGTCTGGGGCTTCGGACTGGCTGGCCTCCAAAGCGGCGTAAAGGGCCGTCTTGCTGACCTTGATGCGTGCGGCGGCCTCGCGGATGCTCAGCCCATTGGCGAGGTGCTCCCTTGCCCGCTTCAGCTTGTCGTCGGTGACAACGGGCTTGCATTCTCCTTTGCGCCCACGGGCGGCGGCAGCGGCCAGCCCCGCCTTGGTGCGATCACGGATCAGATCACGCTCGAACTGCCCCAAGGCGCCGAACACGTGGAAGATCAGCCGCCCACCCGGCGTGGTGGTATCGATGCTTTCGGTCAGCGACCGGAATCCGACGCCACGCGCGTCCAGAGTGCTGACCACTTCGATCAGATGCGGCAGTGAGCGTCCCAGTCGATCCAGTCGCCACACAACCAGCACATCCCCGTCGCGCAGGAACCCCAGCGCGGCTGTTAGGCCGGGTCGTTCTTCCTTGGCCCCGGAGACGGTGTCATCAAAGATTCGCTCGCACTCCGCCTTGCGAAGCGCATCGGTCTACAAGGCGGTGTTCTGCTCTGCCGTCGGGACCCGCGCATAGCCAATCAGCGCCATTGACTGCCCCTTTTGTCCGCTAATCCGTCCGTTTATCTTATTGTCCCAAAATACATCAAACAAGCTGTTGTCGGACAATGTCCGGATTGGCCGCCTAATGATCGTTTCTCGGACAGGCTGCATTGTGCGCCGCCATGCTGAACCAATTCGAGGATCGTTTGACACGGCTCGTTCACAAGTCCGCTGCACACCGGGCGAACCGCCCAATGTATGGGTACAACCACCTTCTGACAACGACAGGCAATCAATGGGCTCAACACACGCGTTCGACGCGCTGATGAATATGGCGGGTTCATCGTTCCGTCACCATCGCTCGCTGCCCTGACTGCCGGCAGCCGCGGTGCCTCCAGCAGTGCTTCTCTATCCAGCGTTAAAGGGAGTGGTGGCCGATTACGGGTGAATAAAATACGCTTTCAGTGTAACTTCCTTACAGATAAGTTATGAGCTATATCACAGTCTGTTCGCACAAGCGCGACAAGCGACGGGCGACGAAGGCTCTTTGGCGAAAGAGCACGCGGATACTCTTCTTAAGGCTTCGACATGGACAACGTGTAAGTGCACGCCGGACAAGAACGCGGGGATAGCGCCCCTCAGGACGAATTGGCCTCCATCGAGTCCAGTGAACGGCTTATGAGAGCCCTGGGGCGCGGTCTCTTAATCAGCCTGGTCACGATCTTGATCGCCGTGGCCGGGGTCTTCGGGGTGGGGATCCTGTCGTCGCAGTCGCTCGATCGCTATGCCGAAGCGAAGTCGCGGGAGCAGGTGCAGCGACTGCTCGATCTCGAGCTCGAAGAACTGGCCAACCGCAGCCGAGATTATAACTGGTGGAACGAGGCCGTCGAGCTGGTAATCTACCAGCGAGACACCGACTGGGCCATGGAAAACGTCAGCGGTTATCTGCAGAACCAGTACGGTACCGACTGGGTAGTGAGTCTGGATCGCGAGGCGACACTGATCCACGGCGTACACAAGGGTACGGAACTGGAGGCGCTGCCCGAGGGCCTGCTGACCGCCGAGTTCAAGCAGCTCATGGCCGAGGCCATCGACACCGATTTCGCCGACCCCGAGCCCGCATCTGACATCCTGGATATCCAGGGAGCGCCTGCCCTGGTCGCCGTGTCGCCGTATGTGGCCTACGACCCGACCCCGTATGCCACCAATCAGGCGCATGGCTATCTGATCCTGGTCAACTACATCGACGAGGCCATTCTGGGCGCTTGGCGTCGTGATTTTCAGATCGAGGCCCTGCGTCTGCTGCCTGCAGCGGCAGCTCCCCCTCGGGAGACAGGCCAACTGGCGTCCCTCCCCCTGGCAACACCGAGCGGCGAGCCGCTGGGCACCCTTCAATGGCGTCCGGAGCATCCTGGCCAGAGCCTCCTCACACAGCTCCTACCCTGGGTGATTGGAGGCGTGCTACTGATCCTCGCGGGCAGCCTCTTCTTCTATCGACGGCTGCGAGCCTATGGCAGGCTGGCCCATGGTCACCTCATGGAATTGAGCACCAGTCGGGAACTGCTTTTTCGTCAGGCGAACTACGATTTTCTCACCGGATTGGCGAACCGGTCGCTGTTTATAGAGCACCTGAACCACGAGTTGGCGCGCTGCATCCGCCATAAGCTGAAGGCCGGAGTCCTCTACGTTGACCTGGACGGTTTCAAGGCCGTCAACGACACCCTGGGCCATACCGCCGGCGATGAGCTGCTGTGCTGGGTGGCCAAATCCATGGCGAAGCTCGTGCGCACCGAGGACGATGTGGCACGCTTCGGTGGTGATGAATTCTGTCTGTTGCTGACCGACGTCGCCTCTGAGGAAGATGTGTCACGGGTCGTCGACAAGATTCATGCCCTGCTGGCGGGCCCCGTTGAGGTGGGCGGCAAGCACATGCTGGTCGGGGCGAGTATCGGGATCGCGATGATTCCCGACGACACTCAGGATCTCTCCGATGTGTTCCGCTATGCCGATATCGCCATGTACCAAGCCAAGTCGAGGGGCACAAACCTGTTCTGCTTCTATGATGCAACGATGGAGGAGCGCTCGCAGTAACATGCAAGGCTGAAGGGTCTGTTGGCTCATTGCCTGACCCATGAAGAGCTGTACCTGCGCTATCAGCCTATCTATTCTCTGGTGAGCCGTGAGATCACCGGCATGGAAGCACTGCTCCGGTGGCGCCACAAGGAACTGGGGGAGGTGTTGCCGGCCGAATTCATTCCCGTGGCGGAAGAAACGGGCCGGAATATCACGGTCTCGATCAATATCTCGGCCAAGCAGCTGCGCGACCTGACGTTTCCGTTCAAACTGAAACAGCTGCTGGAAAAACACGGCGTGGAGTCTTCCAGCATCAAGCTCGAGATCACCGAGAGCCTGTTGATCTTGGAAAGTGACAACTAGCACCGTGTACTGCTCGACCTGGCGAAGCGAGGATACCGCCTGGTGCTGGATGACTTCGGCACGGGGTATTACGGCCTTGGCGACCTGGGCCGCTATCCCCTGGAAACGGTCAAGATCGACAAGTCGTTCGTGTCCGGCCCGAAAGCCTCCTCGCTGAACGCCTCGCTGGTCAAGACCATCGTCTTCATGGCCAACCACTGTGGCATGAAGACCATCGCCGAGGGGATCGACACCCCCGAGCAGGAAGCGTTCGTGCGCGGTACCGGCTGCACCCACGGCCAGGGCTTCCTCTTCAGCCGTCCGACCTCGGTGGCCGACATCATTGCCCTGATGGCCCCGCCCTCGCCTTCCCCAACGGCGTCCTGGAACGAGAGCGTCTCGGTCTCGGGGCATGCCCCATCAGGCGCCAGGGAGTCATCCCTGTGTCCGGCCATGCACTATCGTGGTGCATGGTCGAGCATTGTAGTTGCCCGTTGCCCGTTGCCCGTTGCCCGTTGCCCGTTGCCCGTTGCCCCGCCCAAGGCCCACTGGCGTGTCGGGCTGGCTGGCCTTCAAAACGGCGTAGAGGGCCGTCTTGCTGACCTTGATGCGTGCGGCGGCCTCATGCCCCAATTCAAGTGTCACCAAGGCTCCGATGATGGACGTTCGGAACTGGGCCTGTGCTCAGGTCGGACAGGATGGTCACGCCTTGCTCTGCAATTGGTGATGTATCTGATGCCATGCCTCGACCCGCCCATGGTGCTTAGGAGGACTGAGCTTAGTCGAGGTTGGTGAAGGCGATTGCTGAAACAATTCTTTCAGAAGACCACTGCACACCGGGCGGTCCGCTCGATGCGCTGGTGCAGCCGTCTTCTGAAAATGACACCAGGACTTCCTGGAGGGGCAATTTTGCGTAAATAAATTACGTTAAATTTTCTACGTAAAGAAAACGTACCTATTATTCGGATTTATAGAGCCATGGTCACTACTACGCGTCCGCGAATGCGGCCGGCGAGCAGATCATCGACCGCCTCGATGGCGTCGTCGAGGGCGATGGAGCTGGTGATAGCATCGAGCTGCTCGGGAACCAGCAGCTGCCCCAGACGCCGCCAGGACTCGACGCGATCCGCGTAGGCGCGCATCACGCTGTCGATCCCCGCCAGGGGCACGCCGCGCAGGATAAAGGGCGCGACGCTGGCGGACAGGTCCATGCCCTGGGCCAGACCGCTGACGCCGTGACCACTAGTACAGCCGCTGCCGACTTTTGTCCCGACGCCGACCAATAGACCTGCCAGCAGCATCAGCCCGATATCTCCCGCCGGCTGACCGATGACCTCATCCGGTGCGCCGGAGACATTACCTAGCCCACCTCCCAGTAAAATAAGGATGAGTGGGCCGCTGAACAGACCCAGTAGGAAGGCCAGGCGCCAAGCCGAATCTCCTGCGGGTTGCTCCAGCAATAGTCCGGAGAGGATTCCGCTGACGCCGGAAATACGACCCAGCGTTGCCATCAGCCATACAGCTGCCAGGCCGATCAGCACACCGCCGATCAAACCGGAAAGACTTGCCGCTATGTCCACGTTGTGTCTCCTCTATGTCAGGTATTTGAAATATGCCGGACAAGCCGTGTCGAAGCATCGTCATTGTCGGGATCGCTCAGCTCTGCAGAAGAATGAACGTGCAAGGCATGTCAAGCATCGAACGTGTTCAGGAAGACATTACCGCTGAAATTGCGTAGGAATGCTGTCTTCAGCAGGCGGTTCATCTCTGGCCCCTTGACCTCGCAAAGGTGCAGTTGTAACCCCGCATCACTCAAACGCAGGTTGATCGACTGCAAACTATCCAGTGCCGAGGCATCGATCAAGTTGACGGCCTGGCAGCCACTGAGCGATGGGGAAATAGCGGCGCAAACTGGCCATGCCGGTCAGCGCTATTAGTTGTCATTGGCCTGGTTTTCGAGGCTCTCGCGAAGCGGCTCTAGGTCATAGCCGGCCGACTTGGCAGCACCGACGAGTTCCGAAATCGGACGATGCGAGACCTGTGAATAGGCCCAGAGATGAGCGACCCGTGTGCCGGTCCGGCAGAAACCGATCACGGGAGTCGGCGATAACTCCAGGGCATCGGCAAAGGCGGCAATGTCCTGCTGGGAATACTTGCCGGGCTTGACGGGAACTTCATGCCAGACCATACCCAGTGATTCTGCCTTAGCCTTGAGAGCATCGGGATCCGGCTGGTCATCACTTTCCCCACGCGGGCGATTGGAGATAATGGTGCGGAACCCTTGCTCGGCGAGCTGTTCAAGTTCGTCGAGGCGAGGTTGTGCTGTCACAAAAAGGCGATCATCAAGCGGTTTGATTTCCATGGGTTATCTCCTTGGTCACTTTAGGAGCGCGCCTCATCCCAGGCGGCCCCTGGTAGAGCATCGAGGGGAATCTTCAGGTAACGACGACCATTATCCTCTGGCGCTGGCAGGTCGCCGCCCAGGATGTTGACTTGCAAAGCGTGCAAGATCAGTTTCGGCATGGGCAGCTTAGCGTCGCGCTCGTTACGCAAGGCGATGAAGCTTTCCGCTGTCGAGCTGTCTTGGAGATGAATATTGGTTTCGCGCTGGACACTCACCGTGCTTTCCCACTCTGGCTCGCGATCGCCGGGCATGTAGTCGTGACCGGTAAAGAGCCGAGTGTCATCCGGCAGTGCCAGGATGGCCTGAATGGAATCCCACAGCTTGTGAGCATTGCCCCCGGGGAAATCGGCACGGGCCGTACCACCATCCGGCTGAAACAGCGTGTCGTGCACGAATGCCGCATCGCCGATGACGTAGGTGATCGACGCCTTGGTATGGCCGGGCGAGAACATAATCCGGCCTTCTATCTCGCCTACGTGGAAAGTATCGCCCTCTACAAAGAGGTAATCCCACTGGCGGCCGTCATCCGGAAAGTCGGGCCAGTTGTATATATCCTTCCATAGTGCTTGCACTTGCGTAACGTAAGCTCCTATGGCCTTTGGTGCCCCTGTCTTTTCCTTTAGATACTGTGCTGCCGAAAAATGGTCCGCGTGCGGATGGGTATCCAGAATCCATTCGACCTTCAGCCCTTGGCTGGCAACGTAGTCCAGCAATTCATTCGCATGGTGCGTTGCGATAGCGCCGGACTTTTCATCGAAATCTAGGACTGGGTCGATGATTGCGCAGCGCCGAGTCACAGGATCGCTAACAACGTACTGCACGCTAGAGGTCCGCATGTCGTAGAAGCCGACAACATCTGGCTTGCCTGGCGAGTGTCGAAACGTTTGCATGGCATCCTCGGTTGTTGGTAAAAACGTTACTAGGTTAGAACAAAAAAACATAATGTCTAGCATCAGCAACCAAACCGCACAAATCATTTATCGCGGCAGCCTTCAAGGAGAAACACCTACTCTGTTTCGCTGGATTGACCCATTTCAGGGCTTCGTGGACTATAATGATGCGATAGAAATCCTGATGAGGATGAAGTTTGCCGACCTGTGCTAGATCATGCAGGGCCAAGCTGACGATACTTGCAATGGCAAAAATCCCCATTGGTAAGGAGGCTTGTTATAGCTGATCATGGCCGTGTACGGCGGGCTTTGGGTGCGTGCGTAGCTACAAGGGCATGCTCGACAAATACTTTGCCATCCATGGCTTCACGGATCGCAGCCAACACGGCTGACACAATCAACCGCCAGTCTGGGTATGCGGCTCGACTAAACATGACTGATTTCCTAAGCATTCCTACGCAGGTTTCCGTCGGCCCAACGAACTGGACCGGGAGGAGATATCGAGCATGCACTGAAGCAAACGTCGCAAAGCTTAGATTGGCTGGGGTCTTCCTAGGAGAAACAGTGCTGACTTCTGCCAACTGTGACCATTAGATATCTAGCGTGATTTTTGTCCATTTACCCTTCTGCAGCGTGGAATTCGGGCTCAACGAGCTCGAGGAGTATGCGCTATAGGTGCTGTACAGGGACTGAAGTACTGACTTTGTAACAATCAGCCCACGAGGAAAGGGTAAGAAGATAGCTCGTGCAAATCGACAAAAAGCGAATCCAAGTCAGGATGAAATTCAAGGCGTGGCGTTATCGGCAGGAAAAGCTAAGCGAGGTGTGCTTAACGTAACCATTACTGTAAATGAGATAGAAAGGGAGAGAAACAATGATGGATGGAATGATGAACGGTGATGCAATGATGTGGGGGATGGGGCTGATAGGGCTTCTTGTCCTAATACTGCTTGTGCTCGGTATTGGGGCTCTCGTTAAGTATCTATTTAAAAAATAAGCGAGACCTTAAAAGCGGTGAGGATACTGAGGGCTCTCAGTGAGTACAACCATTTGCTTCCCAAGTTCACACAAGGGCAGATAGCCGGCATATACGAGTGCCATGTTATTCCAACTGAGGCGCGGGACATCCGCAGCCACTCATTGCCTGTTGCTAAAGAACAAGTACTATACGAGTGCGGCAACCCCAAGCACGAGGAGCAGGATTACAAGCAGACAGAGCAGGTCCATCCCACCACATCATCAATCCGCCGCAAGCCACCATTTCGCCCATCGTCAGTTCTTCTCCCTGTAGTGTCGGTTTCTCCTGCATTTCAATCTGCACCGGATGTCCGGCGGCTTTCCACTGCGGATAGCCCTCGGTCAGGCTTATCGCCTTAGAAAAGATTGGTATTCTGACAGCGATATACCCCGCCGTCTGGAGCATCGGTAAGCTCTTTACCGGTGCCTGGTCAGACCGGGTGGGGCGTCAGGGGCTCATCGTCTGCCAGCAGTGGTCATTGTGGTGTTTGCTGTCTCCGTAGGGTTTTCGGGATTTGCGACGGGCGCGTTCCTATTGGGATAGGTAAAGCGATGGTTTATCCTACCCTGTTCGTCGTCATCGGTGATGTCGTGCATCCAGCGTGGTGATCCTCGGTTGGCATCTATCGCCTCTGGCGTGATCTTGGCTATTTCTTAGGCGCTATTATCGCAGGGGTGGTAGCGGATACACTGGGACTGGCTGCGGCGTTGTGAGTGGTGGTGGCTTTGACGTTCGCCTCGGGCCTATTCTCGACGCTGCGCATGAAGGAGGTACTCCAGATCACCGCACGGTCTCAGCGCAGCTGGATCCCTAACCAAGCTGGGAAGTGATTTACCGACCATCTCCTTGCCCATAGGCCCGGTCACGCCCGCGCCAAAAAGGAGAAAGACATGACGAGCATCACTCCTTCTTCTTGCCCGATGGGTCTTGGGCGCAATAGTCGTAGCAGTAGACATTGCCGGAAAGTTCAACACCTAGGACGGGAAAGAGCGCGTTGTAGTGCCCCAGAGATGGAGGGCAACAAAGGGCACAAGCTGGCTTAGCGGGGGTGCTATAGGCTTACAACACAATGATATGAGTTTTATCCCTATCGAATGTGGAGGAAGTGCCATGGGTTTTTATAGCCGCCACATACTGCCGCATCTGATCAACCTGACGATGGGAGCGGGGATGCTTAAGAAATATCGTCAACGTACCGTGGCCAAAGCTCGGGGGAGTGTCTTAGAACTTGGATTTGGATCTGGAGTTAACCTACCTTATTACAACCCTGAGCTTATAGAGAAGTACTATGCAGTGGAGCCGGATGGTGGCCTTTTAAAGCTTGCGCAAAAGCGTATTAACAAAGCCCCTTTCAAGGTGGAAGTGCTGCAAATGGGCGCAGAGCAGATAATACTACCTGATGACAGCATAGACACGGTCCTGAGTACTTGGACACTCTGCACGATTCCGGACATAGAAGCGGCTCTAGCCCAGGCGCGAAGGGTGCTCAAGCCCGGGGGACAATTGATTTTTGTCGAGCATGGACTCGCGCCAGAAACCCGCGTTGCCAGCTGGCAGCAACGGCTGACTCCGTATTGGAAGCGTTGCGCCGGTGGCTGCCATCTGGATCGGCAGACAGATGTGTTGCTTCTCAATGCCGGCTTTGTACTCCAGGATCTGGCTACAGGCTATCTCGGTCGTCCCAAGACCATGACGTTCATGTATGAAGGCGCGGCCAAGCCTCCCGCTGTCGGGTGAGTGAACTGGGTTCGCTGGCGGTAGATGGCGAACTCCGGGGCGCGAGATGTGAAAAAAATCAATTACATGCTACATAGCTGCTGGTGTAGCCCAGCATGCATGGCGGAGCCAGCGGCCCAGTAACGTGATCGCCAGCATGTTATGTCTCTCCACCCCTGTCTCGGTACGGTCACCCTCGGCTCTATCTCGGAGTGACATTCTGGTTTTTATCTTGAGCCCAGGTAATGAGGTCTCGGGTTCAACAGTGGTTTACGAGGCTCAACAGGCCCAGTACCCGGCAAACTATCGGCATTATGGTGCTTTTCTTAATTGGCATTGCCCTAATCGCCAGTGTGGTCTTTCGCTAGGCCACTGCTTTTGCATCTGCCGTTCTGCATGTTAAGGACGGTAGGTCTATGCTATCGCTGGATCGGCGATGTGTGCGGCCTCGGCCTGCTGTGGGGGGGTGAAACTGGTCATGGGCCCCGTAGTGCGAACGCCTTTCCCCGCCGCCTCTAATCTCTTCGCCAAGGTAACGGTGGTGGCCAAGGAGAAGGGTCTGTTGATCTACCTTCGGCGCACTCTGAACGGCCTGCTCGATGAACTGCTGACGCAGACCAGTCTCACCTGACGCTGGTCAAGAACGACGCAACGAGCCGGACATTGGCATCGGCAGGCGGAACCGCGCTAGTCGAGTCGCCCGCGTGATAGCTATCGTTCACGGAAAATTCGCTGTGCACCCTATTTACGAACCTGAGTGTCACCCTGCCCCCCTATCTCCTCTTGAGACCTGTAATCCAGCAGGAATGAGAGGAGTAGGATCATGAGCGTAAAGTTTCAACAATGGGTCGCCACGGTACGACGAAGGATGCAGGATGGCCAGCCTCTGCTGGGGCCGGACAGCCTGCAGGCACTGACAGACGATGTACGAAAACTCGGTCTTGGCGCTATGGGTGCCGGAGTTCTGGGTTTCTTCGCTCCTAGCGAGAAAATCACTCTTGGTGCATCAGTTGCCATGTTTTTCGTAGGTGCTATCATTTGGGTAACAGGTATTGCGTTTCTTGTAAGAATTGAGCGCAACAGTGCAGAAAAGGATTGAATTTATGAGCCCTTTTGGATGGTTAGTTACAGCTTTTGCAGTCTTTATGGCGGCCGTGTGTTTATTCACGTTCGTTCAAATTGAACGCAGCAAGCATCATCACCATCAGGACGGCAGCAGCAGTTAGCTGAATTCTGGCGATTGTCATTCTCGTCAGAACAAGAGACATTGATCTCACATTCAACAAGCTCTTCCTTCGCGAAGAGCTTTTTTATTTCCGGTTACCAGAGGCTGGCGGATGGTTCAGCTAACCACTTCCTTGGCGAGGGAAAAGGCCACAGCCACCAGTGCAAGGCAGCCCAACGCCAGAGGATTGGTAAGAAAACGACACACTGCATAGCGGTATGGATGGGCTTCAATGCGGTCTTTCGTGGTCTGCAGGCTTGCAGCCTTTCGCTTGAGCTTCGCTATCTGCCCTTCCTGTTCTTCCAGCTTTCGCTGCTGATCAACTAGCCAGTCACTCGCATTCACCTTTTGGATATTCAATCGCCAGGCACGCTCGGCATCGTCAGTCGTCAGGTTTTCAGCAAGCATGTATTTTGATCGAGCGGTTATCTGCGATTCGGTTTCACTAGGGATGAATTCAATACCGAACTGCTCATAGAACCGATCACGCCTAACCTTGTTATTTCCATCGTGTGCGCCTGGCTTTTCATCTTGCCACGACAGCTCGATCTTCATTACCTCTGCCAACGGCCACTGCCTGGCCCAAGTGACGATCTCTGCCATCAGGTAGGTGCCGATACGAAACCCGCGTAAACCGTTAAGAATCATTTGAATATCTGCGGGACCTCTGCATTCACCGTGAGTGAGTCTGACCCGCTCCCTATCTGTTGAGCTTGAAGGCGAATATGCAGCTGACCATTCGAGTTCATTTCCCTCAGGAGGCCGCTGGGTATCGATCCGTTTGACTCTAAGCGTGAGTCGAGCGCCCTGGCCAACAATTTGTTCTATCCGCTGGATCATCAAAATCGCGTCTGGGGTCTCGCTGTTGGGTGTCTCTCGGTGGCGAACCTGGATAACACGCAGATTCTCTCTGGGCGCTCCCTCAGTAGTGCTGTCCTGGGCTGTTGCTTTACCGACCATAGGCATCTCCTGAATTGATTGTTTCGCATGCGAAACAGGTAGGGGGCTACCAATACCATACTTTTCAACGTCAGCAAGGCCCCTATCTCTTCTTGAGACCTGCTTTGCAGGAATGTGAGAGAGAGAAGAGAGAGAATCCCAATGGAAACATTTGGCGAGCGTTTGGAAACGATCATCTACAGCCGTCGCGGCGGTAACTTCGGTGAATACTTAGGCGTTGAAGGTCTGAGCCGGAGGGTGCGAATAAGCGAGCAGGTGTTCAAAGTCCGCTCATGTGTGGATGTGGATTCTGACTGGATGTGGGAGGTTACGCACGAACCAAGCGGCTTGTCTGAGCGTTCTAATGAACGCTGGGGGCTATGCTTTGCTGCTGATCGACTGGCTCGCGTTGTTAGACGTGAGGGCGCCTGGAAGTTGCCGACTGGGCCTGAGGTTACACCCATCCCAATGGCTGCTTTTTTGGCGTCACGCCAACAGGGGGCTACTGCTCATGTTTGATGAAATTGACATGATCCATAGCTATTCCCGTGCAGATGCCATCGAAGATGGCAATTTGGTAGATGTCAGCGAACGTGCTGAGCACGCCGCCGGCTACATGATGGGTTTCAAGGTGCCTGTTGCCATGACTGCTGCAGCCTGGGAGTCATTGGTGGCGTGGCATGACGGTACAAACCCTCATGAGATGCAGCAGCAAGAGGAAAAGCGGTTAGGCGATGTATTGCTTGTCGCCCTTGAGGCTGCTGCGAGAGAGCGCAACGAGAGATATATCAACTTCATCGTTGATGTGATTGAGCAATCCGAAACCGGCTCTGTCGTTGTGCCAAAACATGTCGTTATGACTATCGGCCCTGGGGATACCCCTAAGCCGGTGATAACGATCATGCTACCCGAGGAGGACTGACGCGATCGCGCAGTTATCACTCCTCTTTCAAAGCCCCTAGTCAGCCTTGTGCTGCCTGGGGGTTTTCTATTTTAGACGCCCGGGAAGCATGGGCCATGCTTTTGCGGCTGGCTCTGCAAAAGGCGCCAGCCGCTTTGTTTCGCATGCGTAACATTTTCTGTCAGCTCCTCCCCTACCCCTTGTTGAGACCTGCAATTCCGCAGGAATGAGAGAGGAGCAAGATCATGGGTACATTGTGCATACCAAAGCCGTCTGACCGTAAAGCCTACCTGGACGAGGAATACACCAACCAGGATGGTTCTATCGAAGTGCTGAAGTCGAGCTTCGTGGGCTCTACCTACTACGCTGCGATCAAGATCCAGCGGGCAGCAGAGGCCCCGGAGCAAGCGCCAATTGAGTACACGATAGCGGCGGTCGTGAAGACTAGCTGTTCGCAGGGTGAGTTTTGCTACAAGTCGATGGATGAAACGATGGGGCCAGTCTTGTCACAGTGCCCTGCGTCCATTCTCAAGCTGCTATCCCCTCTTGGGGAGCTTGAGCGGCTAGGGGTAGTTGCAGGGCTCAGCCTGGAGTATGCCAGCGAATGGCGCGAGAGATGCCTAAAGCATGCTGAGTCGAAGAAGCAGCGTGTGCGCCTGAAAGATGGCGATCGCATAAAACTCCCGTACACAGTACGGTTCGTTGGAGGCCTGGAGTGCGACACGTTCACCAAGGTAGATTTGCCTCGTAAACGTAATGTTTTCAGGCCTGAGGGCTCGTCCGGTTTGGTAAGGCTTCAGGCCCGCCACCTGGATGATGCCGTAGTGCTCGCATAGTTATTCAAGCCCCCTCTGCTGTTCTCAGCATGGGGCTTTTTCATGCTGGCGCGAGCCGTTCTATACCACCTGACACGAAACCCCCTATCACATCCTGAGGCCTTTACCGCGTCCGCGCTCTCTTCATGAAGGCCCACTGCATCACTCGATACTGCATCACACCAGTGCCACATGGAGGCCGTTATGTCTGCCCTAACACATGAAGACCGCTTATTTCTTCGAGAGCTACAGAAATGTATCGCTGCCAGTTGCGCCAGCTATTTTGATAAAACGTTCGGCACCAATGTGCTGCCCGCGACTGGCGCCTCGATCACCATTGAGGGTGAAGTGAAGATGGACATGTACGATCACGCGCCAGGACTCGCCTTCTATGAGACGGATTCCTCACGATCTGTGGTTGTGCCTCCATACACTGAGTATTACAAACTTCGTGAGCTGGCTGAGTCAGGTTTTGCTGCGTGTTATCAGGTATGGCGTGAAGCCGAAGACGTATATGAGGGGTTGTTCAGACCTTTAAACATGCGTATCTGCAATAGTGATGGGGTAGTCATTGACCTGTACGAACGGGGGGGCTGGCTCGAAGACACTATTCCCCCTGGCCAATGGACCGAAACGGCAGCTCGTATTGAGGAGCTGAATCGTGAGGGTAGCTTCCAGTCGGGATGGGACAACTTTTCTACAGCCAAGCGGATGCATCGGCAGGCCTCTCGGTTACAGCAGTTGCTCACTCTTTCACGTCACAGGGCGAATAGCGCTGCGTGAAGCTGCCAATGTGGCGATGCATGCGTCCTCTTTGTTTCGCGTGCGAAACACTTAGCTGGTCAGTAACTCCCCTACCTCCTCTTGAGACCTGCAATTACGCAGGAATGAGAGAGGAGCAAGGATCATGACGACACAGACAGATAAGACCACCTGCTGGATACCGAAGTGCCACCTTCCCGCGCTGCGCGAGAAGGTAGAACGGCTCGACCGCAAGGCCAAAAAGCTTGGCATGGCACCCTTTGAGATCAGCGTCCTCGAGGAGGCTGTAAAGCCTTGGACTCGTGAGACGGTGGATCTTGAGGATCGACTGTCGCACTTTAGGGTGGAGAAGATCGCTGCCGTCAAAGTCTCAATCAGTGGCGAACCCCCGAAGTTGGACGGGTATCGCTTGCTGGCGCGAATCGACATGGCAGCTGACAAGGCGGCACGGGTCACCCCCTTGGAGTGGGCATATAGCCGATTGCCCGAACCTTACAGATCAGGCGATGCCACGGGAGACTGCAGCCATTGCAACAAACGGCGTGAGCGGCGCTATCTCTTTCTGATGGAAGAGATGGCAACTGGTGCGGTCCTAGAAGTCGGAAAGACATGCCTCAAGGACTATGTTGGTCACCAGGGTGCCGAGTCGATGATGGCCCGCGCTCAACTATTGGTCTCTATGATCAATATGATGGAAGAGATCGATGAGGTGGGCTTGAGCGGTGGTCGCCCGCCAGAGGCTGTTATTGAGCTGAGATGGTTGGTGGCAGCGGCGGTACGGCAGATCAGACAACGAGGCTTTGTGTCTCGTTCTCGCGCTGAGGAAACCGGCGACTTGGCGACAGCAGAGATCGTTGGTGAGATGGCCCGTTCAGCTCCGATGATCAGCAAGGGGATGAGGGCATTTGAAAGTGAAGACGTGGCTCGGGCTGATGCGGTTATAGCTTGGGCGCGGCAAGTGCTCCCTCTGCAGGCTGAGCATAGTGAGTTCGAGACGATGATTATTCATCATGCTCGGTTCGATATGGTCGGGCTAAAGCGCGGCGTCGGTGTTATGACGGCGGCTGTCACAGCCTACGATCGACATGAGGAGTCAGCTATTAACAGCGAGTCAATGATGGCACTCGGCTATGCTGGCGATCCAGGCGATCAATTAGAGATGGAAGTAGTGCGCAAGCAGTCCTTTTCGTCAGATACGCGATGGGGGCTGATGTGGAAGCACATCTTCTGTGACCTCGAAGGCCGATACATTGTCTGGAAGACAGGCAAAGCCCTTGAGGAGAAAAGGGTTGTATTGAAGGGGCGCGTTAAAAAGCACGACGAGTACCGGGGGATTCCTCAGACCGTCGTGACGCGCTGCTCAATTAGACCTGCATGATTCACAGCCCCTGCACCTTTCGGTCAGGGGCTTTTCTATGCTGGCGCACTCCCTCTCTTGCCTTTTTAGCTGATGAAATGTTCCGCATGCGAAACGCCGCGCAGGCCGACCTGAGCTGACCGCTTGTGGCAGTCCCCGCCCTATCTCCTCTTGAGGCCTGCATGGCAGGAATGAGAGGAGAGAGTGACATGAATATTGAGCTAATTGTAAATCAAGAAGATGCCGTAGCCTTTGGGCGTGAGTTCGGCGGCCTGAAACTTGATGACCTCAATGATGATCAGGTGGCGTTTGCTATCGACTCAGCGCAAGGCTCACGTTTCATACTGCCCCGGCAGGCCGGTCGACGCTGGCGCCAGCCAACGCCTCGACAAATGGCAGACTTGGGAACGGATGTGAATGTGGCATTCGAGGTCTTCTCGCTTGGAGAGCTGGAGGGTTTTGCATTCTCTGTCGAGGATGGAACTGTCATCCAGGTACGTCGCCCTGATCGCGAGTTGCATCGGGAAAGCACTCTAAAAGCCATTGAGAGCGTCGACGATGCATTCGTGGTGAGCTTTACCAAGAGAGCTTTCAGTAAGTTTCTTCTTAACTTGGCGCATTGGAGTTATCTCCAGCCCAAGGCAAGAATCATTCGTCATCGTCCGCGGTGACCCCTTCAAAGCCTCCTCGACTCTTCTGAGTCAGGGGGCTTTTTCATGTTTTTATAAAAAAATCGTCCTGGCTGGCTCCTTAGTGTCAGTAGCGCCCCTATCACCCAACGAGACCCATTACGTTGGGAATGTGAGAGAGAGGAGATTTGAACATGTGGGGACAGACTCTACAGATTGGCCACATTGGCGAACCTGAAGCACGGACCAACGGCAGTGGCAAAACTTACGTTCGGTTCGGTATTAACATGGCCAAGAAATCGGGCGATGAACCGATGTGGCTTAACTGCATCCTTGGTGGCCGCTTTGCCGAGGTTATGAAAGATCGCCTGAAGCGCGGTCAATTGGTCTTTGTTGAGGGCGAGTTGTCCTTTCGCAAGGCTGACAACGGCACTGTGTACACAAACCTCATGGTGGACACTTGCCGAATCCTCCGAGATCCGCGTAGCGTTGGTGCTGCCGATGATGGAGACGATAAAGTGGAATTTCCATTTTGATGTTCTATTCACAGCCCCTGGTTTATTCCTGGGGCTTTTTCATGCGTAGACGATAGGCAGGCACATGAGTGAGACAGACCAGAAAACCAGATACCGATCTCAGCATCCCTTGGCCAGGGTCTTGCCCTTAGCCGGTGGCGTGCTGGGTGCGATGGCGTTCGCTATAGCGGTCATTCCCATAAACCTCCCATGGGCCTCGTCTAGCACTGGAATGCCAGCCGTAGTGACGTTCGATACCGCCAAATACGTTAATGCCCGGCGTGCAGCAGCCAGTGAGCTGCTAGGGGACGGCGAGGTGCGAGATTCCGCCGTTTCCACATTGGCTCGTGTAGACAAGGGTGTTCGGCCAGCGATCGTAGAGGCCGCAAATGGCGCCTTGGTCATAGTCCGACAAGCAGCCGTCTTGGACGGCACCATCCCTGACATCACAGACACCGTGTTGGCTGGATTAGGCCTGCCAACAGATGCTCCTACGATCGAGACAAATCTTGATCGTCATGGAGACACCACTTATAGCGCCTCGAACCTCTATGAGGAGGCACGAGAGCTGGTCAGCCGTGCAAACCAGCAGGCGCGTGAGCGAGCCGCTTCGCAGAGCGAAGCGGGAATTGAAGAGCTGCTGCCCTGAGCAGTAGATGACTAGAACCTGATGTGGCCATGCCTCGCATGGCGAAGACTTCGCCAGTACCGCTGGCGCTTAACTTTGCTCAAGGAGCTTATAGATGAAACACCTTACTTTGATCGCCTCCGCTGTTGCAGTCGCCTCCGCTCTTATCGCTGGGACAGCCATTGCCAATGACGACGATACCGGCGCTAGCATAGAGCTTCCGAAGGCCGTGGCTGACCTGGGCATTCCAGGCTCCAAAGTCGACAAGACGTTCGATACCGGGCTGGACGGTATCAATGGTTGGGTCATTAGTGTCGAGAACGACACTAATGTGATCTATACCACTGAGGACGGTAAGCATGCGTTTATCGGTATGATCCTAGGTGAGGGTGGTGAAAACCTGACGCAGGCTCACATGGAGCAGCACATGGAGAATAGCCCGCTGGCCAGCATGCCGAATCGAGCAGGTGCTCAGGACAACGGGTTTGAGAAAGAGGAAGAGGCCGCAGCACTCGCTCAAATTGAGGAAAGTGCCGCCTACGTTGAAGAAGGAACAGGCGACAAGGTTCTCTATGTTGTCTTCGATACGCAATGCGGTTACTGCCAGCAGATGTATCAAACGTCCAGAGCACTCTTGGATGAAGTGACATTCCGCTGGATTCCAGTGGGCTTCATGGGAGAGGGCTCACTCCACCAGGCCGCACAAATTATTGACGCGGAGAACCCCGCTGAAGTGCTGGCCACTATAGAAAGAGGCGGCAGTGTTTCCGAATCCCCCAGTACCGAAGCTATGAACATCGTGAGCGAGAACAGCAACCTGATCCAGCAGTTGGGAATCCGCTCCACACCGAATACGATCTACAAGGATGAAAACGGTGAAGCCCGCATCGTCCGCGGCGCCCTTCGTGCAGCTGAAATCCGCAACCTGTAACCTCCCGCACCTTGAAGAAATGCGCCCTGTCTACCCTAGAGGGAGCCGGGGCGCCCAGCTAGAGGGCACCCCATGTCTCTACAAGATCAACTCACTGCCAACATTGCGCGGCGAGCGCTTGAAGGAATGTTTCCACAGTTCGCCGTGAACCGCCTATTCCCACGTCAACCGCTCAAGGTAGGCCGCGGCACACGGGAGAAAACTGTTTACCCCTTTCGCTGGCTACACCGCCCCCTGACGCTTGAACAGACACGCTGGATCGCTAACCGGTCAGTTGACTACTGGATGCGGTGGTTCATCGCTTTTGGCGTGTCCCTTTTCCTCTCTGTCAAACTAGGCCCTCCCTACGGGGCTTTTCTTCATTTTGGTTTTACGCTACTTGCTGCCTGGACCTTAATAGGTGTGGCCGTAGCTGTTGGAAGGAATAGGAAGACTCCGAGGATAGATGCATGACGCAAAGCAACGAACATTGGTTAGCCTCGTTGGGGCGGGTACTGACCGGGCGACGTAAGCAGTCGGTGGAGGCTAACCGAATTGATCCAAGTGATCCAGCCATCACGAAGATGACGATTTCTCTGGCCCTGGATCTTCTTAATGAGGATCGATCGCATGAACGTTTCTCGCCGAGAGATCGCGTCTCATGGAAGTGGGGCATGAAGAACAAGAGTGTGCCACTAGCCAGGCAAACCGCTGTTGTTCTAAAGGTCCGACAAGATCCCATCACCGATAGTACCCAGTCACCATCATCAACTTATTACGAAGAGCCCTTGGATGTGCTTGTAGGTATGTATACCCACGAGGGCATATTCAGAGAGCTATGGATAGATGGGCGTCGTCTTTGCTTGCTGACCGATCAACGCTTAAACAGCCCTAATGATGGCTCTTATGGGGCGCAGGGTGAAGAATGATTGATGCTAAGGGCGCCGCAGAAGGCCCGAAAATGTTCGATGAAATACTGACCATTGTGGCTAAGGAGCAGCTTGGCTTGGATGGGAGCTACACAGTCTATGCGGTCGAAACGGAACAGATTGATGAGATCAACCTCGAGAAAGTGAAAGGCCTGGAAGACATCCATCTTCATTGCTTCACCGTAAAACTCCCCCCTGGCTTGGCTAGGGTTAGCCTTGCCCCTCGCGACGGTAATCAATGGCGTATGGATGAGGCAGTTCATGGGGTAGTGGATTATGGCCATGCAGCTCGAGAAACCCTGAGCGCCAGCCATGGTGGCAACGATCGCCGAATATACATCCCCTCCGTCAGTGGAAAACACTGAATGCATGGGCTTGCCTAAAGAGATATAATTCATCGTCTGGTATAGATACAATATGAATAGATATGACAGCCGACTGGACCAGCTGAATGAGCTTCCCCTCACCAAAGAAGATAAACACTTCATACTTCACTGCCTTCGTGAAGGAGGTGTGGTTGATTATCCACCCGTACTCGCGGCATACCAGGCGTGCTGGCACAATGCGGCCGAATCAGCCACTGTTCCGCAAAGAGATAACGTGGGGAGGAGGGCAGCTAACACCTTTCTGCGAGAGGCTTTGGGTGTTGAAGCACTTGGCCATCCCAGGTAACTGGCCATCAGTCCGCCAGCGGTATCTAGGGTAGGGGAGGAGGAGTTATACCGTTATCTTTTGCTTACCTTCTATTAGGTGGCATCTTTCCCCCTACCTAAAGGCATGAAACCACAGGGGCCTCATCATGTTCGACAATGCATTGTTATACCGCGCTCATAGCTCATTTCCTGAGTCAGAAGAAATGACCAACCTCATTCAAAAGCACCTTTTCCGAGGTTGTGCTCCCACTGAGGCCAGAAGGGTAGGGTGGGCGGCGGTTTGTGGTGAAGTATTAACATACTCCCTCCAGTCTCAATATCTCATTCTTCGCTTTCGCCGGCAGGAGCGTTTGCTCCCGGCTGCTGCGGTAAAAGAACTGGTGGAGGAGAGGGCGGCTGAAATGGAGAAGGCCTCAGGTAGCCCACTGCGTCAAGCGGAGAAAAAGCTACTCAAAGAGCAAGTCTACGAAGAGCTACTACCCACCGCACTGAAGCGCACCGGGCATTTCCTTGTGGCTATCGACATCAAGCGGAACTGGATTCTCGTTGACGCAGCAAGCCGAAAGAAAGCCGAAGAGGCTCTTGACCTGCTGCGTCTCACGCTGGGGTCGCTCAAGGTCACGCCACTAGCTACTCGCGATCGGCCCACAGCTTTGATGACCCGCTGGCTGGCTACCCCATCTGAGCGTGCTCAAGGCTGGATGCTTGGCGAGTCTTGCCAGCTCGAATCCCCTTCTGGTGACGATGGTGTAATTAAGGTTTCAGAGGTCGATCTCGATAGCGACGAGATACAGCAGCACCTTGAT
>NZ_PJBT01000009.1:0-48145 GCF_002836035.1 Halomonas sp. MES3-P3E
ATCAGCAAGCGCCCACATGAATTACCTGATCAAATTGTTAAAGAGCTGGTCATCAAGGCCGTGCCCCGTTGACGTGTGGCGTATACTACCCGAATCTCCGGCAAGGTCAACAGTGAAGTCCATATTTATTAGTAAAATATCACTACCAATCAACGCCCACCCACCAAAAACTGCCCAGACGCAAACATTGACCCAAGACAAAACAACATTTCCTCCCTTACGTAAGCTTAAGAATAAGCGGACTCAAACCGCCGTTCGTAAAAGCAAGGGAGAAATAATGATGACTATAAAAGCTATCGTCATACCTGTTCTGATAGCGGGTGCTATTCTTACAACCAATATGGCAAGCGCAGAGAACGGACTGGAAAACTATCGTAACCGCTTCGAAGCGCTGCCTCACTTACCGCCTATTCCAGCAGATAACTCACTTACAGAAGAGAAGATTGAGCTGGGTAATATGCTTTTTTTTGAACCACGTATATCTTCTAGCGGTGTAATCAGTTGCGCCACTTGCCATAATCCAGCCCTTGGCTGGGCTGACCGCATACCGCGAGCGGTGGGTCATGATGGGCAAATCGGGGAACGTAACACCCCTACCGTGCTAAACAGTGGTTTTTTGGGATCCCAGTTCTGGGATGGCCGAGCTGCTGATTTAGAAGCCCAAGCGTTAGGGCCAATTGAAGCACCAGTAGAAATGGCCATGGATTTAGAAATGGCGCTAGATCGGTTAGTCGGGTTCGAGCTTTATCAGGAAAAATTCAATGAAGCGTATCCTAACCAAGAAGACCCCATCACCGATGACAACCTAGCGCATGCACTGGCCGCGTTCCAACGCACACTCAACACACCCAACTCACCTTTTGATCGTTACCTACACGGCGATCAAGAAGCAATTAGCGAACAAGCCAAAGATGGCATGGTGGCCTTTGTTGATAATGGCTGTATCGCTTGTCATCGTGGTTCAAACTTTACCGACAGCCAATTCCATGCGATTCAAGTGCCGGGGTCAACCGACCTAGGTCGCTATGTTGTCACAGAAGAAGAGAGCGATAAGTACCGTTTCAGAACTCCCACGCTCCGCAATGTGGCGGTGACCTATCCTTATATGAATAACGGCGCCACCGAAACACTAGAAGAAGCTGTCGCCATAATGGGACAGGAAATGCTGGGGCGAGAGTTTGATGATGACACTATTGGTGACATAACTGCTTTTTTGAACACACTCACCGGCGAAATGCCCGAGTTTGAAGTCCCCGCACTGCCTTAAGTCACTTATTTTAACGAAGCAGCCGCCTGACCAGTATTGCCAGGCGGCAATATTTTATATCGCAACCAAACGGGCCAGCAGCTCTTCGCGACGCTCTTGAGTAGTAAAGGCTTCTTCAATAGCATTACGCGTTAACTGACGAAACACTGCCTCGTCCCAGCCAAATGCTTCAGCGCAAGCGATGTGATTAGTCAGCATGCCGCCACCAAAGTAGGCGGGATCGTCAGAGCTAATCGTCACTTTGAGCCCTTCAGCCAACAGCTTAGGAAGCGGATGATCGCGAAGATCCTCTACCACCTTTAAGCTCACGTTAGAAAGTGGGCAGACCGTTAGTACAATTTGCTCGCTGCGCAAACGCTCCACTACCTCAGCACTTTCTAAACAGCGCACGCCATGATCAATACGTTGAACATCAAGTAGATCCAGGGCTTCTTGAATATATTCTGCAGGGCCTTCCTCTCCTGCATGGGCCACTCGAACAAGACCAAGCTGCTTGGCACGCTCGAACACCTCGACAAACTCAGCAGGCGGATTATTTTGCTCAGCGCTATCTAAACCGACGGCATCCAGCATTTTCCAATAGGGAGCCGCCTGCTCAAGCACATGCAATGCCTCATCTGCAGGACGATCACGTAGAAAAGCCATAATCATGCCGATAGAGAGATCGAGTGTCTCCTCGGCTTCCTGCTTGGCTTTTAATAATCCAGCCATGACTACTTCGAGAGGAACGCCACGCTGCAGATGTGCTTGGGGGTCAAAATGCATGTCGATATGCACTACGCCCTCTCCCCGCGCACGCTTGAAATAGTCCATCGCCAAGTCGTAAAAATCCTCTTCATTACGAAGCACATTCATGCCTTGGAAATAGAGATTCAGGAAACCTTGCAGGTCGCTGAAATGGTAAGCATCTTTGGCTTCTTGCACCGAGGCATAGGGTAAATCAATGTCATTACGCTTCGCCAAGGCAAACATTAATTCTGGTTCCAGAGAGCCTTCGATATGCAAATGCAGCTCTACTTTAGGAAGGTTGCGTAAGAAATCGTGCATGGAGGGCTCCGTGCTGTCGTATTAACTAATTATTCACTCAAGCATTGGCTAAGTTTACCGGCATCTAGATGCCAGTGGTACTCGACGCCAGGCAATAGGTTCAGCGAACTAATTTGATGGACAAAGAAAATAGCCGTGCGATTAACAAGCCATTTATCAAGTGAAGCAGCGACATGCTGTGCCGTTTTGGCATCAACGCCCGCAAATGGCTCATCAAGAATCACTAGTTGCGGGTTGCATAGCATCAGGCGGGCCAATGCCAAACGCCTACCCTGACCACCCGAAAGCTGCTGGCCTTTCTCGCCCACCGCCGTAGCTAAGCCTTTCGGCAGCTGTTCAACCCAGCTATCCAAGGCAACGTCACTCAATACGTCCCAAAGCATGTTATCGCTAGCGGCGGGGCTGGCAATACGCAAGTTCTCGGCTAAAGAAGCATCAAACAGATCCACTTGCTGAGTGAGTATGGCGAAGTGTTTGGCACGGCTCTCCTCCGAGAGTTGCCACGCTGGCACGCCGCCTACCATCACCTCACCCTGCGTGGCTCTTAAACGTCCCACCAACACACTGGCTAAAGACGATTTACCGGCCCCGGAGTTACCGGTAATCACCGCTCGCTTTCCAGCGGGCAGCTGAAAATCAATACGACTTAACGCGGGCTCTAATGTTTGCGCATAATGAAGAGAGAACTGATTCGCCTGAATGCTTAAACCAACATCATTAGGTAGCGTAACCGCGGAGACAGCCGACGGTGGCTCACCGGTGAACTCATTTAACCGGCGCACCGCCGCGTAGCTCGCGCCCAGCTTCACAAAACTAGCGGGCAGCGTCAGGTAGGCTTCGTTCACCCCCAATGCAATCAATACCGCCATGACTACAATAGGCCCCGTCACCAGCTGCTGGCTAAATATCAAGCTGGCCAGCCACAGTACTGCCAACACCATCAAACCACTAACGGCACTCACCAAGCAGTTTAACAACGCTGTCTTGCGACCTAAACGGCGCTGATTACTGAACGCCTGCTTTTCTTGGCTAGCGATAAGCGTCCGGTGCCACTGGGTAGTTTGATAACTCATCAGCTCAGCCGAGGCCTGCACTTGATCAACCACTAGGCGGCGCAAGGACTGCTGATCCACTACCTGCTGATAGCTTTGCGAAAATCCCCAGGTAGCAGCAAAGAGAGTCACCAGCAACCAGAGCAAGCCCAATGTCACCGCCATCAGCAAGGCAACGCTGGGCAACCAAATAGCCACAAAAAGCGACACAGCCACCATGCCAAGCAGCGTCACTAACGGTGGCACTAAAAGGCGCAGGTATAAATTATCCAGGGTATCGATATCCGCCGTTAACCGGCTAAGCCAGTCACTGGCACGCTTACCATGCAAACGAGCATCGTCTAGCCGCGTTAAATAGCCAAACACGCGATAACGCAAGTCAGCAAGCAGCGTTAACACCGTATTATGGTTATAGAGCCGCTCAATATAACGCGCAATAGTACGTGCCAAGGCGAAGAAACGAATGCCGCCACCGGGAACATAAACATCGAGTCGCGCAGGAATACCCAGCGCTAAGGCGATACCGGCCAGGGCACTGGCCGTAATAAACCAGCCCGACAAACCCAGCAGGGCAAGCCCAGCGATAAGAGTGACCCAAACCAGCAAAGCACCCACCAAAAAGCGCTGACGCCGTCGCACTAACAGCTGCAGCCAGGGAAGGAAGTCTCGAAAAATGGAACTCATAGGATTGCCTCTACCAACTCGCCCTTATTAAAAGCAAAGTGGCGCTGGGCAACGGCAATCACCTCTGGATGGTGAGTCGCTATCACCAGAGTGCGTCCCTGCTGGGCAAGCTCAAGCAAAGCCGACATAACGAACTGCTCAGTCTCCTGATCTAAGCTCGCTGTAGGCTCATCCAACAGCACTAGCGGAGCATTGCTGAGATATACGCGCGCAAGAGCAAGGCGCTGGGCCTGCCCACCTGACAACCCGACTCCGCGTTCACCAATTAGCGTATCCAGGCCATCAGGCAGCTGGGTTAAAAGAGACCCAAAACCTGCTCGCTGAAGCGCAGCCACCATTTCTTCACGGGAAGCGCGAGGTGACGCTAAACAAAGATTATCAATCAAGCTGCCATGCAAGAGGCAAGGCTGCTGATCTAACCAAGCGTATTGGCTATTGTCTTGACGGCGATACTCACCTGAACTTGGGGCAATAAAGCCTGCAAGCAACGCCAGCAGGGTCGATTTCCCACTGCCCGAGGCTCCGCTAATCGCCACCACCTCTCCCTGTTTAATCGTAAGATTAATAGGGCCAATGACGTGCCCACGTACGGGATAAGCAACGCTAACGGTCGTTAACTCAATTACCGATGACGCCGATAACGGCGGTATAGAGTCACGCTCACTCACAAAGGAGGGTTGATTGAGTATACTCACCACGCTTTCAGCAGCCCCCAGCGCCGCCGCACGGTCATGGTAATGCTGAGACAGCGTGCGCAAAGGCTGGAAAAACTCAGGAGCCAGCAATAGCACTGCTAAGCCTGAAAAAAGCGTGAGTGACGATGAAGGCCCATACTCGATATAACCCAGCAGTCCGAAGCCCACATACATGGCCACAACGGCAATCGCTACCGAGGAAAAAAACTCAAGTACCGCGGAGGAAAGGAAGGCCAGGCGCAAAGTACGCATACTAAGACGCCGATAACTATCAGTGGCATGCCAGACATCCTGCTGGGCAGCTGACGTCCGCCCAAACAGTTGCAGCGTGGTCATACCGCGCACACGGTCAATAAAGTGGGCTGAAAGACGTGAGACGGCAACGAATTGATCACGATTAAGACGTTCAGCGCCCATACCCACCAGCGCCATAAAAAGGGGTATAAGCGGGGCAGAAAGCAGCAAAAACAGTGCTACCAAATAGTCCAGCCACCCCACCACCGCCACTATTAATAGCGGTAAATAAAGCGTAATTCTCAGTTGCGGATAAAAGCGTGCAAAATAGCCTTCCAACGTATCAATGTGCTCAACCACCTGACTGGCTAGAGAGCCGCTATGTTGGCTGGTCAGCCAAATCGGCCCTAGCGCGGACAATTTATCCAACAGCTGAGCCCTGGCGCGCTGACGGATTCGCAAGCTTGCCTCCAGGCTCAAGGTCTCATGGCCCCACTGAAAGGCTGCACGTAACAGCACGCTACCCACCAGCAGGGCAAATACCGGCAACAGATCAATGGGTAAACGATCATGCACAATCAGTTGATCAATCAGCCACGCCAAGCCAACGACTACCACAACCGTTTGACTGCCGGCCAGCACACCGCAAAGAGCAGAGCCCAGCAGACGTTTGCGCTCTCCCCTCGCCAGCGTTTTCAGCCAGCTGCGCGGCGTAAGGGAGAACGCCTCATCAGTTACCATCCGCTTAGTGGTATCCCTCGCCTACACGCACCTTGCCGCGGAACACCCAATACGTCCAAGAAGTGTACGCAAGGATGATGGGGATAACGAAGAGCATGCCAATCAATAAGAAAAGCTGCGATTCTGGGGCTGAAGCTGCATCCCACAACGTATAGTTCGGGGGCACAATGACCGGCCATTTACTGACAATCAAACCTAAATAGGTAAATAGATAAATACCGATGGTGGCGATAAAAGGAATACCTTCGTCCCGACGCTTAACCGAACGATAAACCATAAACGCCGATAGCAATGCCAGCGCAGGGAATATCCAGATCAATTGCAGATTGCCAAACCAGCGCTCCCACACCATTGGGTTAACGAACGGCGTCCAAATACTGATAATCGCGAAAACCCCTAGCACAAGCGCCAATAGCATAGGGGTAATTTTATAGGCCCAGTCTTGAATATGGCCTTCTGATTTAAGTATCAGCCAAGTAGCTCCAAGTAGCGCGTAGCCTGCCATTAAGCCAAGGCCGGTTAATACAGAAAAAGGCGTCAGCCAATCAAATGCCCCGCCCACATAGGCGAAATCCTCAACCGGGAAACCTTGAATATAAGCACCTACCACGGCACCTTGCGCAAAGGCAGCGATCGCCGACCCCCAGCAAAACGCGCGGTTCCACCAGTGCCGATTACGCCTGGACTTAAAGCGAAGCTCGAAAGCAACACCTCGGAAGATCAACCCAGCCAACATCAAGAAAACACCAATGTATAAAGCTGGCAAAAACACCGAATAAACCAGCGGAAATGCGCCTAACAACCCTGCACCACTTAGCACCAGCCATGTTTCGTTGCCATCCCATATTGGCGCCACCGAATTCATCATCACATCCCGAGCATCTTCATCAGGTGCAAAGGGATAAAGAATCCCCAGACCCAAATCAAATCCATCCATGAGCACGTACATCATAATGCCGAAGCCGATGATAAAGGCCCAGATCAACGTTAAATCAAACATTTCCATGTTTAGCTCCTCACCGGTTCAACGTCGTCATCATAGGGGGTATGGGCAGCCGACATAGGCCGCATCGGTCGCTTGAAGTGATTATCAGTCGTAGAGTCCTGCTCCTCAGGTAACATGCCGTTGCGCACGACCCGAGTGAGGTAATACACACCCGTATAAAACACTACGCCGTAGACTAAGACATAACCAATCAAAGTGAATAACGCCATTGGACCCGTCAATGAAGGCGTCAGCCCTTCTTCATGGGTCATCATGCCGTAAACCAACCACGGAGACCGACCTGATTCAGTGACAATCCAACCCGCCAATACAGCGACAAAAGGCATCGCAATCATGCCAGTGAGTGTCTTTAAAAACAGTGGCTGTTCATAAACACGCCCCTTGCGGCGCAGGATCAGTCCTGCGAACGCTACCGCTATCATCAACAGACCAATCCCCACCATTACACGGAATGCCCAGAACACAATGATGACAGGCGGTTGCTCTTCCGGTGGCGCTTCACTGATGCCAGGAATCTCCCCGTCAGGTGAGTGAGTAAGAATGAGGCTTGCTAGATTAGGAATACCAAACGCAAAGTGATTGGTCTGGGCCTCCTGGTCAGGAATGGCAAAAAGAAGCAATGGCACATTGGTAGAGGTCTCCCAATGACCTTCCATCGCAGCAACCTTGGTCGGCTGGTGCTCCAAGGTATTCAAACCGTGAAAATCGCCAATAACCGCTTGTGTAGGGGCTAAAAAAAGCAACAACCAAAGGCACATCGAAAGTGCACGGCGGTTTGCCTCCGGGTCGCGATCACGTAACAAGAACCATGCGCTAACCCCCGCCACCACAAAGCCGCCTGTTAAGAAAGAGGCAACGGCCATATGCAAGAAACGGTAAGGGAATGACGGGTTAAAGATTGCCTCGCGCCAAGAGGTAACATGGAAGCGAAAGTCAATCAGCTCAACGCCTGCTGGTGTATGCAACCAACTGTTGGCAGATAAAATCCAAAAAGCCGAAATGAACGTCCCAATCGCTACCATAATAGAGGCAAACAGATGCACCCCTTGAGGCACCTTACCTCGACCAAACAAGAGCACGCCTAAGAAAGCGGCTTCCAGAAAGAAAGCTGTCACCACCTCATAGCTCAGCATGGGTCCGAGGAAGTTAGAAGAAGCTAGGGAAAAATTGCTCCAGTTAGTACCAAACTGAAACGACATCACAATCCCGGACACGACTCCCATCCCAAAGACAACGGCGAACACCTTTGTCCAGAAAAGCGAGAGACGATCCCAAGCTGGATTGTTGGTCTTAAAGAATAGGCCATGAAGCAGCGCAATGTAGGACGCCAGTCCAATAGTAAACACGGGGAAGATCGCGTGAAACGACACAACGAATGCAAATTGCAATCGCGATAATACGAGCGGATCAAGTTCCATTTCACTCTCCTAAGGCCTGAATCGATATTCCATCAACGAGTTAACACAAGCTTAGTTGAGCCTTAAGGGCAGCGCACTTTTAGTTATAAGCACTAAGCTTATTTCTTAACTATGTTAATTTTTTAAACATATTATACATTAAGTCACCATCATACATTGACAGCCTAACACCCAAGATGGGTCGCATTGACGCACCAAGCACCATAGCGCTGCGCTATTAGGAACATACGTCTAACGAGACATAATCACGACGCTTACCATATAGCCGGTGTACGCGATAAAAAGCGCCAGCAATATCCCACCTTCCAAGCGATTAATACGCCGCGTGCGGCCACGCCAAGAAAACGCAAATAGAATCATCAGCAGTGTCATACCGGTCATCACGCTCCAGTCGCGCACCAATACTTCCCGACCTGCTTCAATGGGGGCAATGACCCCCGCCAGGCCAACGACCGCCAAGCTATTAAACAGGTTAGAACCGACCACGTTGCCCAACACCATGTCGTGTTCTTTCCGACGCAGAGCGCTGATAGAAGAGGCAAGTTCCGGCAGCGAGGTACCAATAGCGACGACGGTTAGACCAATAATCAAATCACTGACACCGAAGCGAACCGCAATTTCAACCGCCCCCCAAACCAACAGACGTGAACTAGCGATTAAAAACAGCAGCCCTACCAGGGTCCACATAATGGATTTACCCCGGGACATCGGCTTGCTATCCAGGGTCTCAGCTACTTCAGATACGATTGCGTCGTCAGGCTGACTACGTGAGCGAATAATGCTAACAACGATAAAAGCCACTAATGCCAGTAAAAGACAGACGGCTTCCCAGCGTGCTACAAAACCGTCCAGTAGCATTAAACCAGTCGCCAGCATGACCAGCATAAGTATTGGCATTTCTTTACGGATAACGCTGGAATGAACAGCTAATGGCGAAATAAGCGCTATCAGCCCCAGTATCAAGCCGATATTGGCAATATTAGAGCCGTAAGCATTACCTACCGCCAGCCCTGGGTTACCATCTATTGCCGCCAGCACTGATACCATCATTTCAGGGGCCGAGGTACCAAAACCGATGACAAGCATCCCAATCAACAGCGGCGAAAGCCCAAGCCAACGCGATGTTGCTGCAGCGCCATCAATAAATTTTTCGGCACTCCAAACCAATAAGATCAAACCAAACACAACCGCTAATGTGGGAAGCAACATTTCATTTCCTTCATGGCATAATGATCGGCACTAATTTCAATGTTTTGTATCTTAGTGCCACTTCATAGCGAGGGCGCTAAGATGATTTTACTAGCAACGCTAACTATCACGTTGCGACCTCTTGCTGAGGAGCTATCCTGGCAGAGAAGCAAACGGCAGTGCTGTTCATCCGCTGCCACTCGCCATTGCGCCGCAGCATCGTTGTCTAAACTGATGCCATGGTCAAGCGGCTTGTCTATGTTTTTGAACATTATTTCAGCCACATAGGCTTGCTATAATGTTCAATTAACAGCTTAATTCGCCATATCCTAGTAGCTTAGCTAGGGATTCGCACTGAGAGTTTTGGTTTTTGCCCTCACAAAGATTAACCAAGCGCCGCACATTACCGGTCAACACACCGCTCGTTGACCGCTCGCCACCTGAGGTAAGAACTCAGCGACGGCGTTTGCGTGCCTGTCATGAATGTGACTGGGTCTCGGCGCTCCCACCACTCAGCTCTGGTGAAAAAGCCAGCTGCCCGCGCTGCTCTCATGTGTTAGTCACACGCCACCGCTACCCAGCACAGCGGAGTATGGCATTGGCCATCGCATCACTGATCGCGCTGATAGTAGCGGTGTCATTTCCCTTTATTAGCTTTACGGTTAGCGGTGTTAGTAACCGTATTGAGCTGACTCAGACGGCCACCACGTTGATTGGCTTTCATCAGCCTATCGTCGCCATCGCCATCATAATGACGATTGTGGTACTGCCAGCCGTCTACTTATTCGGTGTACTTTGGCTTCAGTTTGGTCTTCTGCGCAATCATCCCATGCCCTATAGCCGGGATATTGCCCGCACATTAGCGCACTTAACGCCCTGGATGATGGCCGATGTATTTATTATTGGCGCTCTAGTAAGCCTGATCAAAATAGCTGGCCTAGCCGATGTTGATCTAGGCATATCCTTTTGGGCATTTTGCGTGTTTGCACTATTACTACTGATGACCACTCAATCTATCGACGCAGATTGGATGTGGTTCTCGCTAGAGGGAGAACCCTTGGCCCCAGACGGCACTCAAACTGGAATTCCTGCCGCTGGCCAAGGGTTAACTGGGTGCCCCACCTGCGGGCTTATTAATCGCCTATCGCCACAAGGACGAGGATATTGCATTCGCTGCCATGAAAAGCTTCACCAGCGGTTACCGAATAGTTTGCAGCGCACATGGGCACTGCTGGGCGCCTCAGCGATTATGTACATTCCTGCTAACGTTTACCCGATTATGACCACCACAAGCCTGGGCAGCTCTTCCCCGTCAACCATCATAGGCGGCGTCGTTCAACTGATACAGATGGGCTCCTGGCCAATTGCAGCCGTCATTTTCATTGCTAGCGTTATCGTACCCGTCGGCAAATTAGTTGCCTTAACCTGGCTTTGCCTAGTCGTTAGACGCAGCAGTGTCTTGAATGCCCAAAGCCGTACTCGGCTTTATCGCTTAACGGAATTTATCGGCCGCTGGTCGATGGTCGATGTGTTTGTGGTCGCTATTTTGGTGGCGCTAATCCGTGCAGGATCATTAATGTCGATTACACCAGGTCCCGCTGCACTCGCCTTCGGCTCTGTGGTTGTGTTAACCATGTTGGCGGCAATGACATTTGACCCACGCTTAATATGGGATAACTCACCTCCCCATAGAAACGCTTTTCGCCACTTTCTTCTTCGCCGTAAAACGGCCACCAAGGAACCTGTTGATGGCTAATGAAACAACTCCGCCTACTTCCAACCAGGCTAATGCTGACTCCACCAGCGAACAGGATTTAAATAAGGCTAAGACATCGCGTCAAACGCGCCTTTCGCCTATTTGGGTAGTGCCTATCGTCGCCATCGCGATTGGCTTATGGCTGGTATATGACAACTATTCCAGTCGCGGCACCCAAGTCACGCTTACCATGGATAATGCAGAGGGCATCGAGGCGGGCAATACACTGATCCGCAGCCGCAACGTTGAGGTTGGCCGTGTTCAGAGTGTGCGTCTATCCGATGATCTCTCTCATGCGGTATTAACCGCCCGCATCCAGCCGGAAGTCGAGGATATGCTGCGCGAAGATAGTCGCTTCTGGGTGGTTAAACCGCGCATTGGACGTGAAGGGATTAGTGGCTTGGGTACCGTACTATCCGGCGCTTACATTCAGCTTGAGCCCGGCACAGAAGAAGCACCAAGACGCGAGTTTCCTGTTAGCGACATCCCTCCCGTCGCCCCGGCCGGGCAGGCAGGCCTGCGCCTAAGCCTAACCAGCCAATTGGGAAACTCTCTTCGCGTTGGCGACCCGGTTTCCTATCAGGGCTACACCGTGGGACGCATTGAAGAAAATAGCTTTGAACCTGATTCACGCACTATGCAGCATCAGGTATTTATTGAAGAGCCGTATACCGACTTAGTGACCGACAGCACACGTTTTTGGACCTCTAGTGGTATCGATTTTCGTTTAGGTGCTGATGGTGTACGCGTTAACGTCGAATCCATTGAAGCATTACTCGGCGGCGGCGTTACGTTTGGCGTACCTGAAGACCTACCCATGGGGCAGCCAGTCGAAGCCAATACCCGCTTCACCCTTTATGCCGATGAAGATGCTGCACGAGAAGGAACCTTTAATCGTTATTTAGAGTATGTACTACTCGTAGATGAAACGGTTCGCGGTCTATCCAAAGGAGCCCCTGTGGAATTTCGCGGGGTGCGAATGGGCACTGTTGCCGCGGTACCCTGGAACTTTACCGCTCCTCAGCCTGACTCGCGCGCGCGCTTTGCAATTCCTGTCTTGATCAGGATTGAGCCGCAACGTCTGGGTATTGAAAATAGCGATATTAATCTAGAAGAGTGGCAAGCTCGTTTTGACCGCATGTTTGGCCTGGGGCTACGCGCGTCACTCAAAAGTGGCAACCTGCTGACAGGCGCACTGTTTGTCGACTTAAACTTCCAGCGTGACCTCGCCGACGAGTATGTCGCCGAACGATTCTCTGAGCGCGACGTATTCCCTACCGTGGCGGGCGGGTTTGCGCAGATTCAAGCACAAGTGACCGATTTGCTTGAGAAATTGAACAGCCTTGAGGTTGAACCGCTACTCGCTGGCTTGGATCGCAACTTGCAGGCCTCCGAGAGCGTACTTAATGAAGTGCGTGAAGTAAGCACTTCCATCAATCAGCTGCTGAACGACCCTGAGACCCAGGCTATTGGTGGCAATCTAAACGGGACTCTTGAGGAACTGCGTAGCACGCTGGAAGGGCTGTCTCCGTCATCGCCCGCTTACCAAGAGCTCACTACAGCAATCGAACGACTGGATCGCTTAATGCGTGATTTGCAGCCACTTACCCGCACGCTTAACGACAACCCTAGGGCTCTGCTGTTTGACAACCTGGATGCCCAGGACCCCATCCCGCGCGCGCCACGTGATTAAGGAGGCCTCCATGCTGATAGGAACAAGTATGACGAAATGGATCAAGTGTTTACTGCTAGTAATGGTCTGCGCACTGGTATCGGCTTGTGCCAGCAGTGTCGCCCCTCCTGCGCGCTATATGCTGCCGACCGACCAAATAAGCAGCACCACAAACCAGCCCGAGGGTACGCTCGTCCTGAGCGCGCCTCGGCTGGCCCACTACCTAGATGTAGACGGCATAGTGATGCAACTGGACGACATTACGCTGAACGCTGCACGTGAACATCAGTGGGCGGAAGGATTGAATAGGCAGTTAGAGCGCCGCATGCGCGCCAATTTATCGCAAGCAATGCCCACACTCAGGGTAATGCGCGCAGAGGGCGAGCCCGCTGACGCATTGACCCTGCGCCTTACTGTTGATCAATTCCAAGGCCGTTATGATGGTGTCGCCGTTGCAAGTGGCCAATGGCAATTAGTCAACGGTGCTGGCGAACTGTTGGTAATGGAGAATTTCTACTCGGAGACACCGCTTGAAAAAGATGGCTACCCAGCGCTTGTGCGCGCGCTGAGCGAAAGCTGGGATCAAGCCGCCGAGCTTATCGCCAATGAAATACGCCAAGGCCATTATTTTAATTAATGTAAGGCTTACTAACCGTGGTTTGCTGAACTACGCTAAATATCAGCCTTATCAGGGATGTTCTTATGATAGATGAAACGAACAACACTGCTGAATTGCCCGCTGAACAACTGCGCGAGGCGGTCAATGCGTTAATGCAGACAGTGACATCCCTGCTGGAGGGAGAGGCACCACTCGCAACCCTTGAAACAGCCCTGCATAGTCACGACGCCCTACTCGATCAGTTAGCCATTCACTCGCTCGACGCGTCAACACTAGCCGCGCTTGAGCGTATTGAGCAATTTATTACTCTGCACGCGGGGAATTACTATCAAACCGCCAGTGCCGAGCTCGATAACAAACAAAAAAATCGGTTTATTTCTCTCTTTGCACGCCGACTACTCGCCCTTGATGGGCTGGGGCCGGCAACGGCACAACAGCTATTTCAGCTAGGCGTACACACACCCGAGCAATTTTTTGCGTTAACACCTGGCGAGCTTGCCCAGCTGCAATTACCGCCCGCGACATTAGCTCGTTTAATCCCTCTTCATGCCCAGCATTCACCACTGACACGAGACAGCTAAACAGGCTGGCATCGTATATTCGTGGTACACTGCTCGGCTAATTACTGATACGTAAGTTTTCTGGTGTGCCCGTGCACATCAGTCTCAGCATTTCTTAGCGCTGTAATCTTCACGTCTCCTTTCACGGTCATCCACGGCTAACTAACGACCATCGCGGCATGCTGAGATATCTGGCACACTTCGCTGCCGCGAAGGTCAATCAACCTCGCTTTTTGAACATTACATCTAGTGACAACAACCACTTACCGGTATTAACTCACTAGGTGATTGCGGAGAACGCATGAGCTTTTCTGAACTTGGCCTGCACGCCGATTTATTACGCGCTGTCACAGCGCAAGGTTACACCGTCCCTACCCCGATACAGCGACAAGCTATCCCTGTCGTGCTAGAAGGTCGCGACATGTTAGCCAGCGCCCAAACCGGCACAGGCAAAACCGCCGGTTTCACACTGCCCATGTTGCAACGCTTAAACACAGGCAAGCGACCGGGCAAACGTCAGGTTCGCGCCTTGGTATTAACCCCAACCCGTGAACTCGCCGCCCAAGTAGGCGAAAGCGTCACCACCTATGGCCAACATTTAGCATTACGCTCGCACATTATCTTTGGCGGTGTCGGTCAACAGCCTCAAATCGATGCGCTTAAAGCTGGGTTAGATGTACTTGTCGCCACACCAGGGCGCCTTCTTGATCTTCACCAGCAGGGCCATGTAGATCTTTCGTCCGTTGAGATCTTAGTCCTGGATGAAGCTGACCGTATGCTTGATATGGGCTTCATCCACGACATCAAACGACTCCTGCGCCTAGTCCCTAAAAAGCGTCAAAACCTGTTGTTCTCGGCAACGTTCTCGAATGAGATTCAAACCCTGGCTCAACAGTTGCTGGACAACCCAGCGATGATTGAAGTAGCGCCGCGCAATACCACCGCGGAGAAAATTGAACAGGCCATTTACCGCGTAGATCGCGAGAAAAAACGCGAGCTGCTGGCCCACTTAATTCAGCAAAATGGCTGGTTCCAAGTATTGGTGTTCACGCGAACCAAACATGGTGCCAACCGCTTGGCTGAGCAGCTCTCTAAGCAAGATATTCCTTCGATGGCGATCCACGGCAATAAAAGCCAAGGCGCACGTACTCGCGCGTTAACAGCGTTTAAAAGTGGCGACCTGCAAGTATTAGTGGCTACTGATATCGCCGCCCGAGGCCTCGATATCAACGAGCTGCCCCATGTGGTCAACTTTGATCTACCCAACGTGGCGGAAGATTATGTGCACCGTATTGGGCGTACCGGACGCGCAGGCAGTAATGGCGAAGCCGTCTCGCTGGTATGTGTCGATGAGGACGCGCTGCTGGGAAATATTGAACGGCTGATTAAACAGACGTTGCCCAAGCATATAGAACCCGGCTTTGAGCCTGACCCAAGTATAAAACCTGAGCCCATCGAGAATGGTCGCCGCAATCAACGCCAGCCTCGCGCCAAACGCAAACCCGAAGGCCAGAGCGCAAATACTAGTGGCGAACGCAAACGTCGCGCCCGCCGCTAGCCTGATAGGCAGGAATATGCGAAGGTGTCGCCTTTGCATATTCCCCCTCCTATATTGAGCAGCTATTTTAAGCCGTTAGGCATGAACCCCTTATTCATGGAGTGATTATGGCGTCTTCTCAACTTATGGCCGATTACCGCCAATGGCTGACATTTCAACGTCAAGAGCAGCTCAGCCGTGAGCATCAAGGAATTGTGCAGCGTTTAGAGGACGCTCGAGCCTCAGCGAATCAAGTGTCTCAGGCTTACCGCAGCATGGCTGAAAAGGCATCTGTTGAAGGCGCTTGTTACCGCACGATTTTTTTACGCCAACGCGATGATAACCATGCACTGCCCTGCGAAGGGTGGTTGTTTGTGCGCCGCGTACTGAGTGAAGGTAACAGTACCCGTGTGCGTGTCACCCTGCTGGAAACGTTTACCCTGGAAGACGGCATTATGGCCCCAGGCGATAAGCCTGCACGCAAGCTCACGTTAGAAATATTTGACCAGCTGCTAATGGATAAAGGCATGCGCACTAACGTTAGAGTAGATAGCCTGGACTCCTCACAGGATTATCATTTCATCACGCTACTCGATGCTGTTCGCGGAGACTTGCGCCCTCACCTTAAATAAACGTTGGCGTGAAATAAGCATCGATATGGCATCCCGTCGTTCAATTACCTTTATTCTGCTGATGGTCGTGGTAGGGCTAAATTTACGCCCTGCCATGTCCTCAGTTGCCCCTTTGCTGACGCGCTTACAAGAGAGTGCGGGTCTCTCAGCCACTGCCGCGGGACTACTGACCACGCTTCCCGTGCTCTTTTTAGGCCTCTCCGCACCGCTAGCCCCTGCACTTGCCAAACGCATAGGCAGTGAACGCGCACTGAGTGCGGCGCTGATTCTTCTCGCAGCAGGTCTTATTTTGCGTGGCTTACCGCTTCCCGGCGTGTTATTCGTCGGTTCTGCAATGGCGGGGGGCGCAATAGGCATTGGCGGCACCCTACTACCCGCCTTGGTAAAACGCGAACTGCCCCAGAGTGCCGACCTGCTCACCGGCTTATATACCATGGCACTCTGCTTGGGTGGCGCCTTAGGGGCCGGATTTAGCGTACCGCTAACACAGCTGCTCGGCAGTTGGCAGGCAAGCTTAATGAGCTGGGCACTACTGGCACTGTTTGCGCTTGTTTTATGGCACTTTCAAATGCCACGCTCACTGCAATCGAACACGCTCAATCCGCCTAAAAGTGGCCTTTTACGACTGCTTAAGCAGCCGCTTACCTGGCACGTTATGCTGTTTATGGGTATTCAGTCCTCCATGGCTTATATCGTTTTTGGCTGGCTGCCCACCTTATTAGTTGCTCGCGGCTATAACGAGGCCGATGCAGGCTGGACCATGGCGGTTTCGATTATGTGTCAACTAGCCTCCGCGCTAGGCGCACCTTGGCTAGCACGTCTGGGGCGGGACCAACGTCCCGCTTTATTACTGGTGCTATTCAGTACGGCCGCGGGGCTGTGGATGCTGCTTATCGCACCATTAATATGGAAATGGCCCGGCGCGGCCCTCCTTGGCATCGGTCAAGGTGGCAGCTTTAGCTTAGCGCTCAGTTTGTTAGTGTTACGTACAGCCAACTCACGTCTTGCAGGGCAGCTTTCTGGTCTAGTTCAAGGCGGTGGTTATACATTGGCAGCGCTAGGACCTTTCGGCGTCGGGGTGATGCTTCAATCGGGCGCTAACATCTCGCATATCGCCTGGCTGTTAATCGCCCTGCTTACCGTATGCTGTGGCTTTGCATTGCTGGCTGGACGTAATCAGCGTCTAGATGACCAGAGTGGTGGACTTTTGGTAGAGCGCATTACACGCTCATAATGATTTCCCAGTATCGTAACAGGCCCAGGAGATGCCTATGCCCCCCTACTCCCCGCTAGCTAGCAGCAGCGCTTCCCAAGAGCGCATCTTGGTCATTTACACGGGGGGCACGATTGGCATGCAACAGCATGCCAATGGGCTTGCTCCCGGTGGCGACTTTGCCACTCGAATGACCAAGGCCCTTGCTCAGCTTCCGCTTGCTCACCAGCAGTCCCTTCCAGCCTATGACGTCGTTAGCTATTCGACCTTAATTGACTCAAGCGCCGCTACGCCGCTTACTTGGCAGCAGCTTGCACGCGATGTTAGCAGCCAATTAACGGTCTACGCAGGCTTTGTCATCATTCACGGCACCGACACCCTCAGTTGGACTGCTGCTAGCCTTGCCTATCAGCTACAAGGTTTAGATCGCCCGGTGATCGTGACGGGGGCCATGCGCCCGCTGGAAGCTCCCGGCAGTGATGCACTAGATAATCTGCACGGCGCGCTGCAGTTCGCCGCCAAGCCCGAGCTACAAGAAGTAGCTATTTACTTTGCCGGGCAGTTGCTTCGCGGTGTCCGCGCCATAAAACAGCACAGCGAAGCGCTCAATGCCTTTGCAAGCCCCAACTACCCCTTGCTCGGCGAACGGGTGGGCGACGATTTCGTTTATTACCCCAGTCGTGGGCTGGCCCTGCAACAACGGGGAGCACCACGCTTTGAACTGCCCGACTACCGTTTGATTAATCAAGGGGAAGTGGTTCGTATCATGCTCTGGCCTGGCATCACAGCCTGGCAGCTTGAGACGTGGCTAGGTGATTCGCGCGTTAAAGGCGCGTTACTCCAGCTCTGGGGCGCAGGGAACCTGCCCGACGACCCACACTTGCTGGACGTGCTGGCCAGAGCCAGTGGAGAGGGCAAGCTACTGGCCGCCATTAGCCAGTGCCCGCAAGGGAGCATCCAACTGGGCGCTTACGCTGCTGGCCACGGCCTGAGCGATGCAGGCATTCTGGCGGGCGACGACATGACACCGGAAGCAGCATTCACCAAACTGGCTCACTTACTGGCCCAGCCGATCTCATTAGAAGATCAGCGCCAGCGCTTTTTAACACCACTGATCGGCGAACGATAACGTAGCGGAATTTGCGCAGCGCTGGCATACCTTGAGATTCCGTCTATGGTGTAGAAGGGTAACCTAACAGTTTGAAGGAACAATAAATTATGGAAAAGCCAGTACATCATTTCAGTGAACTGTTTGAGCAGCTGGGCCTTGCGTCTGATGCTGATTCCATCGAGCGCTTCATTAAGCGCAATGCCCCGCTCCCCGAGTCAATGCCATTGGCAGAGGCACCCTGCTGGAACGAGGGTCAAGCGGCGTTTCTAAAAGAAGCCGTGGATGAAGATGCCGATTGGGCCGAAGTTGTTGATCATCTGGACGCTTCAATGCATAAGCCTCACTAACCTCGGCAACCACTCGTTGGGTGCGCCGTTAAAAAGCAGCGCCCTAACCGTTTAAACGCGCTTCAACGCGGTCAAGAATTTGCCGGCTGACTTTTCCCACCAGCGGCTTGGCCGCTTTGTTAACGGCCTTTTCCATTAGGCGGTTGCGAATTTCATAGCTTAGCGTCAGCGCCACTTCAGTCCCTTCCGGCACTTCGCGAAGACGGTATCGCCCCTGGTTTTTAACCCCATCCAGCGACTCCCAGGCAAGCACATGGGGCGGTTGAACTTCGGTGACCATGACATCAAACGCCCAATCCATACCGACAGCGCGCACGTGCCATCGATAGCGGTTCTCTCCCAATGTGTCGATGGAGCGGATTAGATCCGAGTAATCAGCAAAATCCTCGACGCGACGCAGTAACTCGAACACCTTTTCGGGGGGAGCGTTAACAATTTCACTGTGTTCAATGGTAGCCATTGGTTGCCCTCTAACAACGTGGATGATTAGCGTAGCATGTTGATATTAATGCTGCCCGCCCATGCCGCAATTACCCCAATATGCGCTAGAACTGGTCAGATTAGCCGCTATTGCGTAAACTGCCGCCTTTCCGGACCGGACCCCGGAACGCCGCGCCAGCAAATTGCTGCTCGCGATCAATAAATTCTCCGACAACGAGTGTTTTCTCATGTCATCAATACCCCCTGTGGCCGCTGATAGCGCCACGACTGTCGTTATCTATTCCGGTGGAATGGACTCTTTTACCGTGCTTCACCGCGCGCTGCGCGAAGGACTTACCGTCCACGCGCTCTCGTTTGACTATGGCCAGCGGCATGCTCGTGAACTCGACACTGCTCGTCAGGTCTGCGCCACGCTTGGCGTGCCCCATCAGTTGGTCGATATTCGCGCCATCCACGGTCTGATTGATAATTCAGCGCTGACCAACCCAGACCAAGCGATGCCCCACGGCGACTACGCCGCGGACAATTTACGCGCTACGGTGGTGCCTAATCGCAATATGATTTTACTCTCTTTGGCGATTGCCAAAGCGGTCAATATTGGCGCAGAGCGAGTCGATTACGGCGCCCATAGCGGCGATCACATATTGTACCCGGACTGCCGCCCCGAGTTCGTTGAGGCCATGAACCACGTCGCAGGCATTGCCAACTTCGAGCCCGTCACGCTCCACGCGCCTTACCTTTCTTCAAGCAAGGCAGAGATCCTGCGTGAGGGCTTGGCCATGGGCTTGGACTACCGCCACACCTGGACGTGTTACGAAGGCCGAGAACTAGCCTGCGGCGTTTGCGGTAGCTGCCGCGAACGACTAGCCGCCTTTGCCGCTAACGGGGTGACAGACCCATTGGCATATACCCCAGACACCGCAGGACAACGCTGATGTACCAAGTTAAAGAAGCGTTTTATACCCTGCAGGGGGAAGGCGCCCAGGCCGGAAGAGCAAGCGTTTTTTGTCGTTTTAGCGGCTGCAACCTGTGGTCGGGCCGCGAAGTGGATCGTACAACGGCTAAGTGCACGTTTTGCGATACCGATTTTATTGGTACTAACGGTATCAACGGCGGAAAGTTTGCCACTGCCGAGGCCCTTGCCGAGCACATTGCAGCCCTTTGGCCTGCCCAAAGCGGTGGTGAAAAGCCCAAGGCAACACCCTATGTCGTGTTTACCGGTGGTGAGCCTTTGCTGCAGCTTGACGAGACATTGATTGCCACGCTGCACCGCCATGGGTTTGAGGTAGCCGTCGAAACCAACGGCACGCTGGCGCCACCCCCTGGCATTGACTGGCTGTGCGTCAGCCCCAAGGGCAACAATCCCTTGGTCGTTACCCATGGCGACGAATTAAAGCTCGTTTACCCCCAGGCTGATGCGCCCCCGGAGCAGTTTTCAAGCTTGGACTTTCAGCACTTTTTTTTACAGCCGATGGATCTTGCTCCCCTCCACCAGGACAAGACAACCGTTGCTGAGACGACCGCTTACTGTATGGCTAATCCACAATGGCGTCTTTCGCTGCAAATGCACAAATTAGCAGGTTTTGATTAATGGCTTTATTCGTTCAACAACTGACCCATATCGACATCTCGCTTTGGTGCGCCAAGCGCGGCTTGGTCGGCTGTAGCTGGCAGGTAGACGCGGTGCTGGAGGGCGAGCTGGGTGAAGACGGCATGCTGTTCGATTTTGGTGAAGTGAAGCCGTGGATTAAGCGTACCCTGGACAGCGGGCTGGACCATACCCTACTGGTCCCCACCGAGGCATCAGGTATCAGTGTCTCCGAGTGCCCTGAAGGGTTATGCGTCCGTACCACGACGCCCTACCCAATGGAAGTACGCGGGCCGGAAGAGGCATTCACCCTGCTTCCCTGGCAAGCTATTACGCTTGAAATGGTCGCTGAACATTTAAGCCACCAACTGACCGAGCAGCGTCCTGAAAATGTTGATCGGGTTTCCCTAACACTTAGCGATGAACCCAACGACGGCGCCGCATACGGCTACAGCCACGGCCTGAAGCGGCACGCAGGAAATTGCCAACGCATTGCCCATGGCCACCGTTCACGACTGTATATCTGGCAGCAGGAAGCGCGCCAAACCCTGCTTGAGCAACAGTGGGCGGCATGGCTGAATAATCGCTACCTTCTTGAAGAAGCAGATATCGCGGCTCGCAATAGTGAAACCCTTACCTGCCGCTACCGAGCTGCCCAGGGGGATTTTTCCATTACCTTGCCACCGTCGTTGTGTACCGTGCTGCCCGGGCCAACCACGGTAGAAAATATTGCGGCCTGGCTGGCACGGGAAGTCGCCACACAGAGCGGTCAAGTCACACGCATTCAGGCGTTCGAGGGTATCAACAAGGGCGCGATTGCTATGTTTTCACCAAGTGCTGCGCTATGAGCGAAGGATGTCGTGCGGGGTGTGGCGCCTGCTGCATCGCGCCTTCGATTAGCTCTGCTATCCCCGGCATGCCAGAAGGCAAGCCGGCAGGGGTACGCTGTGTTCAGCTAGATGAATACAACCTGTGTCGTCTATTTGGTGACCCGAGCCGCCCCAAGGTTTGCGAACGTTTTAACTTTGATGCCAGCGTGTGTGGCGAGCACCGAGAAGAGGCGCTCGCCACGCTGACCTGGCTAGAAGAAGATACACGTTAGAAAGCGCACTTTCTCCACCTCCGCCAAAGCCAACTCCCTTGGGCTAACTCCCTAGGGGCTGGCTCCCTTGTGACTAGCTTTCAATACTCACGGGGTGTGGCAAACGGCGGTCCAGCAGGCTGATCCAGCGTGTCAGTACCGGGGCATCACTGTGACTGACTTCGCTCAACAAGCGCCTGAAACTCTCTTTGGCCTGCTGGTCATTAGGCTCAATGCGCGTCAACCATAGTTCAAGGGCCGCCAGTTCCTGGTGGCGGTTGCCATGCTCGCGAGCTTGATTAATCGCCATCTCAGCTAATGCTTTCACTTCATTGGCGGGATGCCCAAGCAGATCACGCACCTTGGCAAGCTGGGTGGCTAATTCCGGCAGGAATAGCGTTGTCCTTTCACGGGCGATCACTAAGCACTGATCCAGGTAATCCTCTGCAGCGTTTAGCTCGCCCAGCTCAATACACGCGTCCGAATACCAGAGTACTGGCCGCTGATAGCGGTTACGCCCTTTCAGCTCGGCCATCTGGTCTAGACTGTCACGCAGTTGGATAAGCCCCGCTGTATCCCCTGCCAACGCCCGCTGCCAGCCGAGAATAATTTGTGCGGAAATTTGCCATAACTGCAAATCTGGTGTGCCGGTCATAGCGGCCGCCCGTTCGGCGTGCCGAGCAGCCAGATGAACGTGTCCCAATTGACGATAAAGCGCCGCGGCAAATAATAGCGCCATCGCCAAAGTACCAGGGTGTGCAATCTTCTCCGCTAGGCGAATCGCCGACGAGACTTGACGTTCAGCGCGCTGATAATCGCCACGCAAACAAAGCGCCCAGCCTTGAAAGCAGGCAGCAGAGACTTGCGGGTGATCAGAGAATGGCAGCCACTCAATCATCATCTGCGCATTCAGCGGATCAATTTCATCCAAGTGATCGTGCGCCTGCTGAATGCGTCCAGCCCAATACTCGCAATTAGCCCGGGCATAATCGGCTAAACGGCGATAACGCGGGTCTTCGAGACGGGACGCGATATCGGCCAGAGTTGAAGCCAAAGCAAACGCATCCGCATGGGCATAGCGCTGGCTACGACCGACCCAGAGCCCCCATTTGACCAGGAATATCTGTTCCAGGTCTTCAGGGTCTTCGAGACTATCACTGCCCGATTCACGCAGTAGCTCCCGAGCACGCACAAAACTTTCGTGGGCAGTCGGTGAGCCGTGTCCCTCTAACGAAAAAGCCGCCTGACCGCGAACGGTGAGCAGGCTCACTTCACGCTCGATCTCGTGCTCAACATGGCGAAGGCTCGCCAAACCGAAATCCGCCATACGCAGAGCGGTTCGGTTGGCACTGACCTTGAGTGCTTCTCGAGCGGCCAGCTCAAAGTAACGGGCGCCACGAGCATAGTGCCCACTACGACGGAGGTGGGTAGCGAAATCACCGGGGTGACGGCTGATCCATACCGGAAAACGCTCTTCTATTAAAGTCACCACCTGCTGGTGCAGCTTGACCCGCACATCTCTCGGGCAAGAGAGATAAGCGGCTTCCTGCAGCAACTGGTGACTAAACTGGAACTCGTGGTCGCCACTCTCTTTATCAACCGGCTCAACGATTTCCAGCACTCGCATATGCTCAAGCGCTTGGTTCAGCCGACCTTTTTCCCAGCCACTGCACTCAAGTAGAAAATCCAACCGGAAGCGCTTACCCAGTACCGCTGCTACGTGGGCAATTTCACGGTCGCCCTCAAGTTGATCAATACGGCTTGCTAAAAGCCCTAACAACCCCTTGGGCAGTTCTTCAAACTGGACACTGCGCCCTTCTCGGCGATCCATATCCAAACGACGGCAAATCTCCTGCATATACAGAGGCACACCATCGCAGCGCTCAATAATTTGATTACGCAACCGCGGACTCAGATGGATGCGGTAACGGCGGGAAAGTTGTGATAAAAGCCGCGAGGACTGCAACGCATCCAGATTACCTAAGCTGATTTGCTGATCCCAATGCAGTTTCACCGGCAACGCTTCACGCCCATGATGACTAGCTACCAACATAAAAGCGGTGTTGATAGGTAATCTTGCCTGCAGCCCTGCCAATACTTTAAAAGAGGGTTCATCCAGCCACTGTAAATCATCAATCATTAACACCAGCGTGTGCGTCGTTGCTTGCCGCTCAATTAAGCGGTGCAAAAGCATCACGACCAGCTCAACGGCTTCGCCACTTTGGGCAAGCTGGGTAATCTCCTGTACTTCATGTACGCCAAGCGCCTGCTCCAGCAGATGCTGTCGGTCAGCCGCAAGCTGATCAAACCCTAGCGTTGTCTGTAGTTCGTGAATGGCTTCAACAGTAAGCGCTTGCTTGAGATACCAGCCAACCAATGTGCGGGCCACCCCATAAGGGTCTAGCACCGAAAGACGCGTAGTGGGCTGCCAGCATATCGCCGCATCACGACTAAGCTCTAATTGGCGAAAACCGACCATTAACGCCGACTTTCCCATCCCCGAGGCACCACGCACCAATACACTTTGGCGCAAGCCAATACCTGCCCGCGCCAGCGCATCGCGCAGGGTACGCAGCGATGTTTCACGGCCCACCAAGCTGGGGGGAAGTGCATCGCGGCCGCCTTCGTTTTGGCCCAACACCAGCGCACGCAAACGTACACGGCCATCACTGGCGATCAAACGCGACACCAGGCGTGGCTGAAGGTCAAGCGCGGGTGGCATATGCTGACTGGCTTCTTGTGAAATAACCAGCTCACTACCTTCTGCTGCGCTCATGAGCTCCAAAGACATTTGCGTGACTTGCCCTAACGGGTCCGCTAACTGACGCTCGGGTAGGTACACCACACGACCGCTGTGCAAGCCAGCGGCCAACTCAAAGTGCGGTATATTACCCTCACCAGTCCAGTGGCGCCCGCTCTCTTGGGGAAGGGCCTGACGACAATGCTCATAAAGCGCCACTAGTTCCGCCAACTGATGCGCGGGGCCATGAGTGCCGAAACAGGCCAAGCCTAAGCCGCCCGTAGCACCTGGAAGCCAAAAGCCACCTAAGTGATGGCACTGCTGCTCTAACCAGCGTAGTAATTCCAACTGCAGCGTAAGGCAGTGGCGTGTCGCCGCGCGATCTTGCCACTCCCCTTTTAGATGCAAGCGTATAGCCATCACGGAGAGCTGACGCAGTTCGATTTCATCTTCACGTAGCGGCTTACTATCCGCTGCCAGCGCGCGCGAAAAGGCGCCTTGAGGGCTCATCATTCGCGGGTCGTGGTGGCCATCTGACCAATAGCTGGCTAACTGCAGAAAGCTTGGCTCAGGCTGCTGGCCCGACAGCGCTAACAGCTGTAAATAGCTGTTGTATTGCTCATGGGCAGCAGCCATTTGGTTTTGTTCGGCGAGTTGACGAACCAAACGCTCATGAAAGGGACCGTAGCCTGAAAAGCGGCTGACCAACGCTTCCAAAATTGAATCAGGTACATCGGCGTGAGCTTCGAGCACCTGCTCAGCAAAACGAATGACACGCTGACGCCACTCATTACGAACTTGGACTAACCAGCGCTGAAATTCGCTACAGTTGGCCAGTTGCAGCTCTTCAATCAAGTCGCCTTGGTAACAAGACATCAGCGCTTCAAGGGTATTTAAATCGCGGGGTCCTTCTAGGAGCTGCTGCAGCGTATGGAGGTCAACCTGCCAGTTATTAGGAAGTTGAAAAGCAATCGTTTGCCGGGAGACGCTTAATACTTGGTCGGCGCTCTCACCTAACGATTGGCGCAAACAGTGCAGCGCATGGCGCAGGTTGGTTCTGCCTGATGACAAACCTTGGTCGGGCCACAACAGCTCTGCCAGAGCAGCCCGATTGACCGGCTGGCGGTGCAGCAAAAGATAAACAAGCAGCGCTTTCACTTTGTCGTAACTAAAGTGGGTCAATACATCTTCGCCCTGGGTAAGCGAAAAGTGGCCGAATAAGGTTAACTGGTCTGTCTCACGAGCATCGCGCATGATAAACATCCTGCCGGGCTAAGCGGCTTAAGCTGGCACACCGCTATGAAAACGAAAAGCCGTATCGGGCGAAGTAATCAGCTCCGCTTCACGCGCCACAAAAAAAGCGATCCGCTCGTCAATAGAGCTTGCTGTTTGCTGGCGAGCCAGCAACAAATAGTCTTCAAAATGACGGCCTTCTGACTTCACAAGCGTGCGATAAAACTTGGCAAGCTCTTCGTCTAAATAAGGAATCAAACAAGCAAACCGTTCACAGCTACGTGCTTCAATAAGTGCACCGATGATTAACACATCAATTAGCCGTTCGGGATCATTACTACGCAAGTGTCGCCTAAGCCCTTCAGCGTAACGTGATGCCGTTAAATGTTGGTAGGCAACGCCGCGTGCTTCCATAAGCGCGACTACCTGCTCGAAATGGAGCAGCTCTTCACGGGCTAATTGCGACATTTTGCTGAGCAACAGCGGCTGATCAACATAGCGATAGAGCAGACTCATTGCCGTAGAAGCGGCTTTTTTTTCACATTGCGCGTGGTCAATTAATAGCGTTTCAGGATTTTCGAGCGCCCACTGCAGCCATGCGTCAGGGGTTGCACAGGCCAGAAACTGGCGCAGGCTTTCAGGCAACAGATCATCCGCTTTTAACGCATGGTCAGCCCTTTGCAAGGCATTCGTTTGTAATTTATCAGTTTGGAAAGTACTGGTTTGGAAAGTACTGGGTTGTATCGACATAACACCATTACCAATCTTGTGTTTCACTATTGTACAACATATAAGCGCTCAAAACGCTCAGTCCCTGTTAGGTACAAATATTTATACCTTGCATCGCCTATTACTAATGTAGTTATTCGCTCAAAAATGCTCCACACACTTTATAAGCACACTATTAGTAGGATGCCTCTAAGGTTATAAATTGAGGTCTATGGTAACCCGCTGTAACCTCAATCACACCCGCACAAGCCTATGTTAACTTAGAAAATGGTAAAAACTTTCCTGAACTTGAGCCAAACGACTAATAAAAAGGTGTTTTTTGATTCATTTAGATCGTGACATCAACATAAAGTACAACAGAGGTCACGCCATGCCAGCTTAACATTGTCGACAGTTTGCCGTAGAATCTCGGCCATCCAACCATATGCTGTTTGTCAAGCGTATGTCCTATGTGATTGGTCCACTTTCCAACACTGCGCAGCCAATACGGTGCTACGTGTAGGCCGTCACCATAAAGTAAATCAGAACGTAGATGAGAGGGCCCCAACGTGCTTGAAGCTTACCGCCAACATGTCGAGGAACGTGCTGCTGAGGGCATCCCGCCCAAACCCCTAACCGCCGAACAAGTAGCGTCAGTAGTTGAGCTGCTTAAAACGCCACCGGCCGGTGAAGAGGAGTTTATTCTCGATTTAATCACCAATCGCGTACCGCCCGGTGTTGATGAAGCCGCCTACGTAAAAGCGGGTTTTCTAACTGCAGTCGCGAAAGGTGAAGCAAGCTCGCCGCTGATCGACAAGGTGCATGCTGTTAAACTGCTTGGCACCATGCAGGGCGGCTACAACATTGTTTCAATGGTTGAACTTCTCGATAACGAGGAGCTTGCCCGTGAAGCAGGTGAACAGCTCAAGCACACATTGTTGATGTTCGATGCCTTCCATGATGTCGAAACACGCGCCAAGAACGGCAATAGCGTTGCTAAAGACGTTATTCAATCGTGGGCGGAGGCTGAATGGTTCCTCTCTAAACCGGCCCTAGCTGAAAAAATCACTCTCAGCGTGTTTAAAGTACCCGGCGAAACCAACACGGATGACTTGTCGCCGGCGCCAGATGCCTGGTCACGCCCTGATATACCGCTGCACGCTAATGCGATGCTTAAAAACGAGCGTGATGGCATTGAACCCGTTGTGCCAGGCACAACCGGCCCGCTCAAGCAGATTGAAGACGTTAAAGCAAAAGGCTTTCCGGTCGTTTACGTTGGTGACGTCGTGGGCACTGGCTCATCGCGTAAATCAGCGACTAACTCCGTACTCTGGTTCTTTGGCGACGACATTCCTTACGCCCCCAATAAGCGCGCTGGCGGTTTCTGCTTTGGTAGCAAAATCGCGCCTATCTTCTTCAACACCATGGAAGACTCAGGCGCCCTGCCGGTAGAGATGGACGTCAACAACCTGAACATGGGCGACGTCATCGACGTTTATCCTTATGAAGGCAAAGTCTGCAAGCATGGCACCGATGATGTCATCACTACGTTTGAACTTAAAACGCAGCTGATCCTAGATGAAGTACGTGCTGGCGGCCGTATCCCGCTTATCATTGGTCGCGGACTAACCGGCAAGGCGCGTGAGTCGCTGGGACTACCCGCCTCTGACGTTTTCCGCTTACCCGATCAGCCCAAAGATACTGGCAAAGGCTTTACCTTAGCCCAGAAGATGGTTGGCAAAGCGTGTGGTTTGGACGGCGTTCGTCCGGGCATGTACTGCGAGCCTAAAATGACCACCGTTGGGTCTCAAGACACCACCGGCCCGATGACACGCGATGAGCTGAAAGACCTTGCTTGCCTAGGCTTCCAGGCCGATCTGGTCATGCAGTCTTTCTGCCATACCGCCGCTTATCCTAAGCCGGTCGACGTAGATACCCACCACACTCTGCCAGACTTCATCATGAACCGCGGCGGTGTTTCACTACGCCCCGGCGATGGCATCATTCACAGCTGGCTGAACCGCATGCTATTGCCTGACACAGTTGGCACCGGCGGCGACTCGCACACCCGCTTCCCGCTGGGCATTTCGTTCCCAGCCGGTTCAGGCCTGGTAGCGTTTGCTGCTGCCACCGGCGTCATGCCGCTGGATATGCCGGAATCGGTACTGGTTCGCTTTAAAGGCCAGCGTCAGCCGGGCGTTACGCTGCGCGATTTGGTTCACGCCATTCCGCTTTACGCCATCAAGCAGGGCTTGTTGACTGTCGACAAATCCAATAAGAAAAACGCCTTTTCAGGCCGCGTGTTGGAAATTGAAGGTTTGGAAGACCTAACCGTCGAGCAAGCCTTTGAGCTTTCCGATGCCTCTGCCGAGCGTTCTGCTGCTGGCTGTACGATTACGCTGTCAGAAGAGAGCGTGACCGAATACTTGAAGTCCAACATCACCCTATTGAAGTGGATGATGGGCAACGGTTACGGCGACGAACGTACCATTAGCCGCCGTATTGAAGGTATGGAAGCATGGTTGGCTAACCCGAGCTTGATGCGTGCCGACCAGGATGCCGAATACACTGAAGTTATCGAAATTGACCTGGCTGAAATTAAAGAGCCGGTTCTGTGTGCCCCGAACGACCCGGACGATGCTCGCCTGCTATCAGAAGTAGCTGGCCAGAAAATCGACGAAGTCTTTATCGGTTCATGCATGACTAACATCGGCCACTTCCGGGCTGCGGGCAAGTTGCTTGAAAAGCAGCCTGCCGGTAGTTTAAAAACCCGGCTGTGGCTGGCACCACCGACGAAAATGGATCAACACCAGTTGACTGAAGAGGGCTACTACGGCATTTATGGCCGTGCAGGCGCTCGAATGGAGATGCCGGGTTGTTCACTGTGTATGGGTAACCAGGCCCGCGTTGCTGCCAAGAGCACCGTGGTGTCTACGTCTACACGAAACTTCCCGAACCGCCTGGGCGATGGTGCCAATGTGTACCTTGCCTCAGCGGAACTGGCGGCTGTTGCCGCAGTAGAAGGACGCCTACCCAGCGTTGAAGAGTATCAACGTTATATGGGTGAGTTTGACGCCATGGCTGGCGAGATTTATCGTTATATGAATTTTCACGAAATAGAGGAGTATCAAAAGATCGCCTCTAACGTGATTCCGATCGCTCAAGAAGCTTAATTTAACGCTTGAGTCTGATCACCCCATCGCCGATGCTCGCACCATCGCAGAGAATGTGACAGATTGCATTTTCTGAGTCGATGACCGAACGCCCCGCCACTGTTCTTCAGGGCGGGGCGTTTTTTTTGCACTGCCTTTGGACACCAATTTAATATCAACAGCCTCTACCATTAGGAGCGTGTGATGACGAATTCAACGCAAATTGTGACACCCGATCTCTGTGATGCGCACCCAGAAGTCGCCGTACTCGACCCGCTGTTTGTTAACTTTGGTGGTCTTGAAGCCTTTTACGGTCCTATTCGCACCATTAAATGCTTTGAAGATAACTCCATGGTTAAGCAAGCGGTCGCCGAGCCAGGTAATGGCGCGGTACTGGTGGTCGATGCAGGCGGCTCGCATCGCTGCGCCATGCTGGGTGATATGCTGGCAGAGCAGGCCGTCGCCAACGGCTGGGCAGGCGTTGTGATGTACGGCTGCGTGCGTGATGTGGATATACTCGCCGCCTTGCCGATTGGCGTTCAGGCATTGGGAAGCCATCCCCGCAAGAGTGAAAAGCACGGTGAAGGTCAGCGCGACATCGACGTCACCTTTGCAGGCGTCACCCTTCAGCCCGGACAGTGGTTATATGCAGATAACAACGGCATTATTGTTGCTGCGCAAAAGCTGTCACTTTCCTGACTATTTTTACTACCTATAAAGGTTGATTACAGTCCACTTGCCAGGTGTGGTGCTTACTGCCACCCTGGTGATTCATTCTTACCGTTTAGTGACGATGCAGCCTTTGACCTACCTTGGCTCTGCCTTACTGCGCACGCTGCGCGATCATCTTCGCCCTCTGATCGCCTATCACCTGTTTTTTACCCTGCTCGCCTCAGCCTTACTGCTGCCAGCGATCACCTGGGTGACGCGTGGGCTGCTGGCCCAACTCAACCGCACCGTCGTCACCAATGATGAATTGATTGCTCTGCTCTTTAGCCCGCTGGGATTGATAGGCATGCTGATAGGGCTTGGGTTCGCTTTTCTGATTATTTACTGGCAGCAGGCAGGCATGCTGCAGGTAGCCGTCAGACCGCGCGATAACCATTACCGGCTCGCCCTTGAAGCACTCTGGCTGAGCACTCGTCGGCTGCACACCCTGGCGGGCCTTGTCATACTTCAAGTAGGCACACACTTATTATTGCTCGCGCCCTTTATGGCCGGCCTCACATGGCTTTACGACTTCTGGCTGAGCGACATAGACCCTTACTACCTTCAGCGTGTGCGCCCTCCTGCACTGTGGTACTTCATTGGCTGCGCCCTCCCCCTGATCATTGCCTGGATATGGGCGGCCTCATGGCTCTATCTGCGTTGGCTGCTCGCACTGCCCTTAGTGGCCCTGGAAAGTTGCAACCCCTGGCAAGCACTGAAGCGTAGCGTGAGCCTAACGCGCGGCTGGCGCCGTTCGATTGGTGCAGCGGTGTTGCTCTTGCTACTGATTATTATCAGCCTGCCGTTACTGACCACGTTGCTATTCGACCGGCTATTTACGCCCTTGCTGTGGTGGCTGCCTGAGCATAACGCCGTACTCATACCGGCGATGTTGGCGTACCTGTTGGGCTATGTGCTGATTACACTGACCATTACCTTTTTGGGTATTGCCACTAACGCCCTCCTTTCTGCCTGCTTGTACATGCAGCTGGCGCATCAAGAACCACGCCCAGCGGCCCCACCGGACGATACGAACGCAGGGCGCCTTGCCTGGGCGGTTGAGCTCAGTGTGCTTGTTTTTGCCGGCCTTCAAGCGTGGTGGATTCTGAATAGCTTCGAAATTCGTGACAACGTCGCAGTGATAGCCCACCGCGGGAGCTCCATGGTGGCTCCTGAAAACACCCTCTCTGCATTAGAGCAGTCACTTATTGATGGTGCTGACTATATCGAAATTGACGTACGCTTGAGCAGTGACCAGCAGGTAATGCTCTACCATGACCGCAGCATGGCACGGCTAACTGGCGACAGCCGTGAGTTTGGCGAGCTAACCAGAGACCAACTTAGCCAATTCGATGTGGGCAGTTGGTTTGGAGATGCGTTTCAAGGCGAGAACATTCCTGGCCTGGACGAAGCGCTCGAAAGAGTTCGCGGAAAAGCAGGGTTAATGATTGATATCAAGCCCTTGCCGGGTCAAGAGCAAGCGTTAGCCGATGCCGTTATTGATACCTTAAATACCGAGAGCGACATTCGATACCGCTGCTGGGCAACCCAACAAAGCGCCTTTGATGGTTATACCGCCTGCGGTTTCCCCAATACGCTGTTGGATATGCGGATGGCGACCATGTCGCCGTCTCTACTCGAGCATATTAATGCCCGGGCGCCAGAACTACGAGTTACTTTGTTGGCGCAGCTCATTCTGCCCGGCACACTCAATCGACGTGGCTTTGATGCACTCGGCCTACGCCATAACCGCATCACGGAAGGAGAAGTTCGCCTGGCACGGCTTTACGGCTACGAAATACACGCATGGACGGTTAATGATCGCGCCAGAATGTCGACGTTGATTGACCTAGGCGTCGATGCCATCATCACCGACTACCCAGATCGTTTAACAGAGCTTATTCAGATTCGCCGTGAGTTAAGTGACGGGGCGCTAATGCTAGTGAAACTGCGCAACTGGCTTCGTCAGTAGCGCTCCTAATCGCCCATCACCACACCCTCACGCCGTGGGTCAGCGCCACCAAACAGCGTACCATCGTTTAGCCGCCTAATGGCTTGTAGCCCGCTGGTCAACTCCCGTTCGCTAACCGTGTGGCCGCGCTCCCTTAGTGACTCAATAGTTTCCTCAGGAAAACGCCCCTCTTCGATGTAAACATCGCCGCCCAACGTAATGGCATGGGGAAGATTGAGTGCTTCCTGGGCACTCAGCCCCCAGTCACGCAGCGCGATTAGAGTGCGGGCCGTATAATGAATGATCGCCGCACCACCCGGCGAACCCAAGCTAGCCACTAGCTCACCGCTTTCTTGATCGAATACCAGCGTAGGGCTCATGCTAGAACGCGGGCGCTTGCCTGGCTCGACTCGGTTCGCCACCGGGTCGCCATCCACTTCAGGAGCAAATGAAAAATCGGTGAGCTCATTATTGAGCAAGAAACCACCCGCTAGGCCTGTTCCGCCATCCGAGAGAATGCGCGAACCGAACGCCTGCTCAATGGTGGTCGTCATGGCCACCGCATTGCCCTCCTCATCCACAATACTGATATGGCTAGTGCCATGCTCAGGCTGATCGGGCTGGCTGGCCCAACTAACGGCAAGCTCGCCGGGATTGCCCGGTTCAGCGCTGTCGCCCATGCTCATCTCTTTAATGAGCTCACTGCGTTGCTCAAGGTAGTCAGGGGCCAGCATCAATGACCAATCGCCCCCCGGTGCTTCGACAAAATCCGGGTCGGCGATATAACGACCGCGGTCAGCAAAAGCGAGCCGCGAGGCTTCCAGAAACTGGTGCAACCACCCGCTGCTTGGAGCGCCGTTATCTAACGGGGCTTCAAGCAGCGGCTGTTGGTCGAGCATGCCCAAGATCTGCATCACGGTGAGATGGCCCGACGAGGGAGGCGGAAAGCCGCATACTTCCCACTGCTGCCAAGGCGTACATAAAGGTTCGCGGTCAAGCGCCTCGTAGCCACGCATATCTTCAACCGACAAACTACCAGGCCGCTCAGGGTGATTCTGAACCCGCTCAACGATATCTTCCGCCACGGAACCTTCGTGCAAGGCAGCGCTGCCTTGGTTTGCTACGCGACGTAGTACCTCTGCCAAGGCCGGATTCTTGAGTATTTCGCCAACCGCGATAGCCTCTCCTTCGCTATCATAATAAAACTGGCTGGCTAACGGATCTTGGCGCAGAAACTCGTCACTCGTCAGGCTGGTATGCAACCGATTGCTGACAGCAAAGCCTTCTTCGGCCAGGGTAATAGCCGGTGTAAACAATTCTTCCCAGGCTAGCTCACCATGCTCTGCATGGGCTTTTTCAAGCATACGCAGCGTACCCGGCACACCGACAGAAAGGCCACTAACCACCGCGTCGTTAAACACAAGCGGCTCGCCATTCTCTAAAAACAGCTCGCCATTGACTCCCTGCGGTGCGGTTTCACGACCATCATAGGCGCGCACTTCGCTGCCATCGTAATGCATTAGAAAAGCACCACCACCGATACCGCTAGATTGAGGCTCTACCAAATTCAGTACCATTTGCACTGCAATGGCCGCATCAATAGCGTTACCACCGGCTTTCAATACTTGATAACCAGCATCGGTTGCGAGCGGGTTGGCTGCCGCCACCGCAAACGACTCAGCCTCCCAGCCTGGCTTCTCTTCATAGCCAGACTCGCTTTCAGGAGCAATGGAGGGTGTCTCGTAGCTAAACCCCCAACTATAAAGCGGCGTTACCAGCAGCACAGGTAGCGCAAACTTAGCTGATTTTGTGAACATTTCAGCGCTCTCCGCGACAAGTTAAATACAAAAACACACATAAAAGAGTAGTCTATAAAAACAGCAACGCCCGGCTCAATGTCCGGGCGCAAACTAAATGTTTTAGCAAACAAACTTATTCAATTTTTTGGCCTGCGAGCATAAACCACGTTTCCAGGACCGCATCGGGATTGAGCGATACGGAGTCGATCCCTTGTTCCATCAACCACTTCGCCAAATCGGGATGATCTGACGGCCCCTGGCCACAAATGCCGACGTATTTCCCCTTCGCTTTACACGCCTGAATCGCCATCGCAAGCAGCTTTTTAACCGCCCCATTACGCTCGTCGAACAGATGTGCAACGATGCCCGAATCCCGATCTAACCCCAATGTTAACTGTGTTAAATCGTTAGAGCCGATAGAGAACCCATCAAAGTACTCAAGGAACTCATCGGCTAGCAGGGCGTTAGCTGGCAGTTCGCACATCATAATCACTTTCAGGCCTGTCGGGCCGCCCCGTTCCAATCCGTTGGCGGCCAGCAGCTCTACCACCTCTCGCGCTTCGTCGGTGGTACGCACGAAGGGCACCATGATCTCGACATTCTCGAAACCCATCTCTTCACGCACCCGCTTCAGGGCACTGCATTCAAGCTCAAAGCAGGGCCGGAACGCTTCAGAAATGTAGCGCGACGCACCCCTAAAACCGAGCATCGGATTCTCTTCACCCGGCTCATAGAGCTTACCGCCAATCAGGTTTTCGTATTCGTTAGACTTAAAGTCTGACAGCCGCACGATCACACGCTGCGGGTGGAACGCGGCTGCCAGCGTCGAAATCCCCTCAACCAGTTTATCGACGTAAAAACTGACGGGGTCGGCATAACCGGCCGTCCGTAAATCGATCACCTGCTGCAAATCCACCGGCAGCGTGTCGTACTCCAACAGCGCTTTAGGGTGAACGCCGATCATGCGGTTAATAATAAATTCCAGACGCGCCAAGCCTACCCCCGCATGAGGCAGGCTGGCGAAGCCAAAGGCGCGATCAGGATTGCCCACATTCATCATGATCTTGAAGGGAATTTCCGGCATAGCGTCGACACTGGAGACTTTGCAGTCAAACTCCAGCAGCCCTTCGTAGACATTGCCGGTGTCGCCTTCTGCACACGAAACCGTAACGTCGATGCCCTCTTTGAGCTGAGTCGTTGCGTCGCCACACCCCACTACCGCGGGAATGCCCAATTCACGGGCAATAATGGCGGCATGGCAAGTGCGCCCGCCACGATTGGTGACGATGGCGGAAGCGCGTTTCATTATTGGCTCCCAATCCGGGTCAGTCATATCGGTGACCAGAATGTCGCCATCATGGATCTTGTCCATATCGTCAGGGCTGAGCACCACTTTAACGGTACCGCGGCCAATGCGCTGGCCAATTGCTCTGCCGGTGATTAATGTGCGGCCTTTTTCGCGCAGCTGGAAACGTTCAAGCTTGCCGCCTTCCTGCTGGGAGACGACCGTTTCAGGACGCGCCTGAACGATATACAGCTCACCATCATCGCCATCTAGCGCCCACTCAATATCCATGGGGCGCTGGTAGTGCTGCTCGATCGTCATGGCCTGACGAGCCAGCTCCATCACCTGTTGATCATTAATACAGAAGCGACCACGGTCTTGATGAGGCACATTGACGGTTTCAACGGATTTACCGGCGCTGGCATCCTGGCCATAAACCATCTTGATCAACTTGGAACCCAAGTTACGGCGCAGCACTGCCGGGCGGCCCGCCGCCAGGGTCGGTTTATGCACGTAGAACTCATCGGGATTGACTGCGCCCTGCACAACAGTTTCGCCCAAGCCCCAGGAGCCAGTAACGAAAACCGCATCGCGGAAGCCAGACTCGGTATCCAAGGTAAACATAACGCCCGACGCACCGATCTCAGAGCGCACCATTTTCTGCACACCGGCCGACAAAGCAACATTTTCATGGGCGTAGCCACGGTGGACGCGGTAGGAGATAGCGCGGTCGTTAAACAGCGAGGCAAATACTTCGTGCACGGCGCGCTTAATATTGTCGAAGCCGTCAATATTGAGAAAAGTTTCCTGCTGACCCGCGAAGGAAGCATCGGGTAAATCTTCAGCGGTAGCAGAGCTGCGTACAGCCACTTTTAACTGAGGATGCTGTTGCTGGAGCTGTCCGTAAGCGTCGCGAAGGGCTGTCTCAAAGCTAGGCGGCAACGGCGTATCAATAATCCATTGGCGAATAGTGCGGCCCGCCTCGGCGAGCGCTTTAACATCGTCCACATCCAAGCGCGCAAGCGTGGCATTAATGCGCTCGTTAAGGCCTTCGTGGGAGAGAAACTCGCGGTAGGCATGAGCGGTAGTGGCAAACCCGCCAGGCACCGTTACGCCAGCACCGGACAGATTGGAAATCATTTCACCTAGTGAGGCGTTTTTACCACCCACGCGTTCGACGTCTGACATGCCCAGTTGATCGAACCACAGAATGTACTCTTCCACGTAACCCCCTCGCTCATAGACATCGACACGATCACTAATATTGCCGTTTAGACGTAGGATCATGGATTATTGATTGAGACACCCTAGCACCGCGCTACTATATTCGCCATTGGTCTAATAGCGAAGGGAATGGAGGATTTTTACAACACGAAGGGTTTTTAGGTCATTTGTGTAGTCAGTCACTTTGCCCCTCCCTAGCCAGCACGCATAGCGAGTTGCTCTAGCAAACGGCTCAGCACACAATAGCGCAGTTACTTACCAGTGGATGTCACTATGAAACGTACGGCTTTTTTTATCTCTGATGGCACCGGGATCACAGCAGAAAGCTTAGGGCGCAGCCTGCTGGCCCAGTTCAGCGATGTTGAGATCGATATGCAAACCAAGCCTTATATCGATACGCTGGAAAAAGCTCAGGCACTAGCAGCCATTATCGAAGCGACAGCCAGCCGCGACGGTCATCGTCCGATCATCATTGATACCATCGTTGACCAACAAATTCGCAACGTCATTCGGCAAGCATCCGGCTTCAAGGTCGATATTTTTTCAACCTTCCTAGAGCCATTGGAACAGGAACTTAATACTCACTCTTCCTATAGCGTTGGGCGCACGCACTCAATTGGTAGCGATGACGTCTATATGGACCGGATTCACTCGGTGCACTTTGCGCTGGATAATGATGACGGAGCACGCACTCATCAATACGATAAAGCCGATATTATCCTGGTCGGCGTCTCACGCTGCGGCAAGACCCCTACCTCTCTCTATCTAGCACTCCAGTTTGGTATTCGAGCGGCCAACTATCCGCTGACGGAGGATGATTTAGACGAAGATGGCATGTTAAAACTGCCTAAGGCGCTCGCGCCCCACCGTCAAAAGCTGTTTGGGCTTACCATTGATGCGCGGCGTTTATCAGCGATACGCAATGAGCGGCGGCCGAATAGCCGTTACAGCTCCATTGATCAGTGTCTTCAAGAAGTTGGGCAAGCGGAGTCGCTTTATCGCACCATGCACATTCCCTTTATTGATGCGACGCGCTTCTCGGTAGAAGAGATCTCAACGCGGATGATTGCAGAAACGGGCTTAGCGAGGCGCTTTTCGCCCCGCTAACGATCCATTCTGCTGCTAACTTACATTCCTTTAGGGGCAAAAATTCCCGGCGCGTTTCGCCAGTAGCCTTTGTAATCCATCCCAAAACCAAACACATAACGGTCGGCGACTTCCAAGCTGCAGTAGTCGGCCTTTAAACCGGGCACCGCTTTGCGGTTATGCTGTTTATCCACCAGTACTGCTGTCGTGACACTGGCTGCCTGGGCTTCTTCGCAGTAAGCCAAAATGGCGGCTAGCGTGGCGCCTTCGTCCAAGATGTCGTCAACGATCACCACATGGCGCCCCGCCATCGGCACCTCAGGAGAGACACGCCAAAACAGCTCACCGCCGCGCAGCTCATTGCGGTATCGAGTGGCATGCAAGTAATCCACTTCAAGCGGAAAGCCCAGCCGGGTTAGCAAATGCCCTGTGGTGATTAAGCCGCCATTCATAACGCAGTAAAAGACCGGCAGCTTGTCGCCTAAATCTCGCGTGATCGCTTCCGCCATACGATCAAGTGCCCGCTCTACCTCTTGCTGAGAAATAAGGCAGTCGGCGTTATCCATCAATTCACGCATTGAGTCCAATGACTCTAAGGCTTTTTTATCCAACTTTGACATCTAAACTCCAGGCGGGTTAAAAGCTTCAATTACATCAGTCGTGTGAATTTACACAGCATTGGGTTTCGGTTTATCAGCCAATGCTTCCAACTTAGCGTGGGTACGACGCCATCTGCCCAACGCACTTAGGGCATCGATATCAGGCCGTGCACGGCTGTAGCGCAGTTTGGCGGGACGTTTGGTTTCAATACCCCGGCAGGCTTCAATCACCTCAAGTGCAGCGGCGCGATCATTGCATACCAGCAACATATCGCAACCAGCCGCTAGTGCTGCCTGGGCTCGCTGTTTGGGCCCACCCGCCTCGTGGGCGCCCGCCATACTTAAATCATCAGAAAAGATGCAGCCTTTGAAGCCCAACGATTCACGCAGCATACCCAACCAATGAGGGGAAAACCCGGCAGGACGCGTATCGAAAGCACTGTAAATCACATGCGCAGGCATTACACCGTCTAACGGCGCGGCCAAATGGGCAAAGGGCACCAGGTCACGTTGTTTAATCACTTCTAGCGGGCGGTCATCCACCGGCAGCGCAACGTGAGAGTCTGCCGCAACTCCGCCGTGACCGGGGAAGTGCTTCCCGACAGCGGCCATACCAGCCTCATGGAGCCCTTGAATAAAGGCGCTGCCGAGCTGCGCCACATGCTGGGGATCGCGGCTAAAACTTCGGTCTCCAATAACACTTGAGATGCCGCTTTCGACATCCAGTACCGGAGCAAAGCTAAGATCCAAACCGCAGGCGGCCATTTCCATGCCCAATAGCCAGCCAGCATCTTTTGCGAGCGCAAGACCATCATCGGGGTTGGCGCTATAACACTCACCAATGCGAGCCATGGCAGGAAGACGCGTCATCCCTTCTTTAATACGCTGAACGCGGCCACCCTCTTGATCAACGGCAAGCAATAAGTCCGCACGCACACGTCGAATATCGCTGCAGAGCTGGCGTACTTGGTAGCCGTTCTGGACATTGCGGGCAAACAGAATAACGCCCCCTACCACCGGTTCTAGCAGCAAGCGCTTTTCTGCGGCCGTTAATTTCGGGCCTTCAAGGTCGAGCATGACCGGGCCTAACGGTTGAGTCATCGTGATAGGTCCATTAAAAAAGAGGCGGTGATTCTAGACGATCGTCTAGCGGTGTCAAAACAGATTAGTCAAACGACTGACGACCGCCGTGCAACCAAACGGGGGTACCTGGTAACGCTAACGAAAAGATATAGAGCAAATCACTATTGCGTAAACGAATACAGCCGTGGGATGCAGCAACGCCCATGGGCTGATCAGGGGGCGTACCATGAAGATAAATATAGCGACGCTGTGAATCGACCTGACCACCACGGTTCACGCCTTTTTCTAGTCCGCATAGCCACAGGATGCGGGTCAAAATCCAATCCCGCTTCGGATATGCTTCAGCTAGCGCAGGAGAAAATGCCTCCCCCGTCCAGCGACGACCCCGAAATACCGCATTATCAGGCATCCCGTTGCCGATCGCGGCTCTTATATAGTGCCAACCATGGGGTGTTTTGCCACTGCCGTTGTGCTCACCAACGCCCGCGAGGCCAGACGATATCTCACACTCATGCAGCACCTTCGGCCCTCGCCAACAGCGTAGCTGCTGCTGTGTGGTATCGATTTCCAACCAGATGTCCTCTACAGGGGGAAGCTCAGCGAGCTTGGGCGTTCGCATATTTTCCTTCTTCAAGTGCTGGGGGCAACGGTGCATTCATGGCAGCCACCACTACTGGGCGCAACCGCCTAACCAAATCCCGCACGGTGACCTGCTCTTGATAATCCTTTTCAGCGATATCGCGCAGTGCATCAAGGCCTGAAAGCGTAAAAATCACCGTACCAAGCATAAAGTGTAGCCGCCAAAAGCGTTCCGCGTCAGGCAAGTCGGGCGTGGCTTGACGCACTAACTCGGTGAAACGGGTAAACACATCACCATACTCTTGCTGAATATGACGCCTAAGATGCCCCTGCGCTTGGCTATAGGCAAGGCCCAGCAAGCGCATAAACACCTTTAAACTGTTGCGCTCAGCAGGCACTGCCAGCACGGTGGTCGCCATGGTTTCGAGTAGCGTTTCCAACGGAATAACGCGCCCTGCATGCTGGGCTTCAAGTTCATCAAGCGCAGTATGAAAACGCTGGGTGAACGGGTCCAGATAGCGTGAAAACACGGCCTGAATTAAGGCTTTTTTGGAACCAAAATGGTAATTCACCGCCGCTAAATTGACGCGCGCTTTGCTAGTGATGTTGCGCAGCGATGTTTCAGCAAAACCTCGCTCAGCAAACAGCACTTCAGCGGTGTCGAGTATTCGAGTTACCGTATCAGATTGAGCCATGCCGCTCTCCGGGGAAACGAGTGTTTAAAACATAGCAAAATACTATGCCATATCGCTGGTGGGCTCAACGCTTGATTTTCTGATGAAATATGGCTGTCTATATGAGTAGAAGCTTAGTTTAAAACGATTAGGAAAAATTCGGGGGCCTTTCTAGAGAGGGGGTTGACAAGACATGTACTGGACAGAGGAACATACTGTATACTTAACCACTTATCGATTAAGTCGACTTTTAATTTGTTACTGTCTATTCACTATTTTTGGAGTCTGGTATGTCGCGTCCGCTAACCGCTCGCCAACAGCACGTATTTGATTTTATTGTTAAGACCATGGGCGAATTTGGCTACCCTCCGACCCGTGCTGAAATTGCGAAAGCACTGGGGTTCCGCTCACCTAACGCCGCGGAAGAGCACCTGCGCGCGCTCGAGCGTAAAGGCGCTATTCGCATTATTCGCAATACTTCACGCGGTATTCGCCTACCCAATCAAGAGCCCCAGGAGTTAGTAGACAGCACCGCAAGTGCGTTGCCAGCTGCCAATATTGAAGCCTCGCCTGCTGGGCTGCCTGTGATTGGCGAAGTAGCCGCCGGGAGCCCTATCCTAGCGGCTGAGCATATTGACCGTTACTGCCCTCTGCCAGCCGAGTACTTCACTCCTAAAGCCGATTATCTGCTGCGTGTGCGGGGCCTTTCGATGAAGGATATTGGTATTTTAGAAGGTGATTTATTGGCAGTTCACCGTACCGAGCGGGTGCGCGATGGCCAGATTGTCGTTGCGCGCCTGGATGATGAAGTAACCGTTAAGCGCTTCAAACGCCAGGGCCACCAAGTAACGCTATTTGCGGAAAATGCAGACTTTGCGCCCATTGAAATCGACCTGCGTTCACAGTCACTCGATATCGAAGGTGTCGGCGTTGGCGTTATTCGTGGCGGTAATGGCCAGGCACTGGGCTAACCACCGTCGCTACTGCATGTCGATATAGCGGTGGTCATTAAAGGTGGCCACCCAATTAGGATGATAGACCAGCAGAATACTCAGCAGCATCCCGGTAATAAACGCCTCTGAAGGCATTAGTAGAGGTAAGAAGCGAGCATACTCCTGGGCAAGATAGATAGCGTTAGGGTCTGTACCTGCCACGATGATCAGCAGCACGGCAGCCAGCCCTGCCCCTAATGTTGCCAACGCCGCCCCAAAAAATCCGCAGGCAAATAGAAACACCATCAGGTTATCCGGCAGGCGGCGATCTACCAGCCGCCACACTGTGCCAATAATGGCAGCCGGAACAATGCCCGTTACCAGTACATTCGCCCCCAGTAGCGTCCACTCATTGCGGCCGATAATTACCATTGCCACATTAATGAGTATATTGCTGATCAGCGCTAATGGCGCTTTAAACACGAGTGTCATCAATACCGTAAAGACGAGATGCAGCGTTAGCCAGTCGACCGCCTGAGCGCGTAGCTGCCACATCAGCGCCACTGCCAGCGTTGCGCCTAACCAACGGTGCTGAAGAGCAGTGTCTTCCAGTAGCACTTGCCAGGGCCGCCGCCAAAGAGCCCACACCACTACGCCTAACGAGAGTAGCGAGGTGAATATCAGCGCCCAGGGCGCCAGTACACTTTGTGCGAACGACATAGCGGCTTCTCACATTATCGAGCGTTAGCTAAACACCACGGTCTTGTTGCCATGCACTAAAACCCGATCCTCAAGATGCCAGCGTAAACCGCGTGCGAGAACGGCTTTTTCAACATCACGCCCAAAGCGGACTAGATCGGTTGGGGTATGGCAGTGGCTAACGCGATGAATATCCTGTTCGATAATCGGGCCCGCGTCGAGTTCCTCGGTAACATAGTGGCAGGTGGCGCCAATCAGCTTCACTCCGCGCTGATATGCCTGGTGGTAGGGCTTAGCCCCAGCGAAAGAGGGTAAAAAACTGTGATGAATATTAATCACCCGCCCTGCATAGCGTGCGCACAGGTCAGGCGGCAGAATTTGCATATAACGCGCCAGCACGACGCAATCAGCACGTGCACTATCGATTTCTGCTTGCACCTTGGCAAATGACACTTGCTTGTTATCGGGGTCGACTGGCACATAGTGATAAGGAATGCCGTACCATTCGGTCAATGAACGCATATCGTCATGGTTGGAAATGACGCCAACAATATCGCAATCCAACTCACCCGCCTGCCAGCGATAAAGCAAATCTACCAAGCAGTGTGACTCTCTAGAGACCATCAATACCACCCGGCGGCGCTGCTGTGTATCCACCAATGACCACTGCATATCGAATTCGATTGCCACCGGCTCGAACGCTGCACGTAGCGCTTCTACCGACATCCCCACTGAATCCGCCAAGATTTCGTAACGCATAAAAAAACAGCCCGTTTCTAAATCAGAGTGCTGGCTGGCTTCAGTGATAGACCCCCCTTGCTTAGCAATAAAGCTCGATACTCGGGCCACAATACCTACCCGATCAGGGCAGGACACAACTAAACGATAATAATGGGACATGTGAGCGACTCTTGACCTATTTCTAAGGTAATTATGACAAACCAACGGCTTAGGTTGCATAGTGTATCGGAAGGCCAAGGATGATTGTTAGCCGCCCCTGCCTTCCCGTATAGTTGAGTCACTACTTTTTAGGCTTTTCATAACTGATGCACTCTCCACGCGTTCAAATTCGTCCCCGTCGTCGTCCTCCGCTGCGCATGTTGCCGCTGGGGGGATGCGGTGAGATTGGTATGAATCTAACGCTCTACGGCTACGATGATCACTGGATTGTCGTCGACTGCGGCATGATGATTCGCCAGGATCTCCCCAACTCACCGCTACAAGTGCCTAATCTTGATACACCAAAAGCATTAGGGATAGTCCCGAAAGCACTATTTGTTACCCACGGCCATGAAGACCACATTGGCGCCGTCGCTTGGCTCTGGCCGATGTGGAATTGTCCTATTTATGCCACGCCATTAGCCGCAGGGCTGTTACGCCTTAAATTTTCTGAACATCAACTTAGCAGCGCTGCGATTCATGTCATCGAACCAGGTGAGGCACTTGAAAGCGGGCCGTTTACGCTGCGCTACTTGTCGTTGACGCATTCAATACCCGAAAGCTGTGCCATTATGATGATGGCTGGTGGTTATCGCGTTTTACATACTGGTGACTGGAAACTTGATCCTGAGCCGCTTATCGGTTTACCGGTAAGCGCGGCGCAGTTTAGAGCGCTGGCCCCGGTCGATTTAGTGGTCGGCGATTCCACCAACGCCCCCATGCCAGGCCACTCCGGCAGCGAGGGTGATGTGGCGAGAGCATTGGTAAAAACCCTCGCCAACTGTCAGGGCCGTGTGGTGGTCTCTTGCTTTGCCAGTAACCTTGCGCGGGTATTAGCTATCGGGCGCGCAGCGCATCAGTGTGGCCGTCGCATCAGCTTAATGGGGCGCTCAATGGAGCGAATGGTTAGCGTTGCGCGTGGGCTTGGCTATATGGATGACTTACCGCCGCTGGTACCCAATCACGACCTGGGGTACCTCCCCCCGGATGAAGTGGTCATTATCGCCACCGGCAGCCAGGGTGAGGCCCGTGCCGCGCTTCAGCGTCTTGCTCAGGGCCGCCACCCCTTTGTGGATCTTCAGCCCGGCGATAATGTCATCTTCTCGGCTAAAGCCATTCCAGGCAACGAACGCCCTATTGAACAGCTAAAAAAACGTTTAGCGCAGTTAGGTGTTCGTATTTACGACGAAATCAACCATCCCGAGTTACATGCTACTGGGCACCCCGCTCATGATGAGTTAATCAAACTCTATCAATGGATTAAGCCGAAGCACCTGATGCCTGTCCACGGCGAAGCAAGGCATCAGCAGGCGCATCAGGCAATTGCCCGTCAATTAGAGATCAGTGCGCCGTTGTCGCCAGTTAATGGCGATTTAATCAGCTTTGATAACCAAGGGCTGCGCTGCGAGGCACGCTATCCCCAGCCGCCCTGCATCGTCAGCCAAAACAGCGTGGTTCCTCACCCAGGGTTGGAAGTAAAAGACGCCAGTACGGCACGTCGTGGCAGTTTGTACCTAGCACTGCCGGTGACCGCGACTGATACGGGCTGGGCGCGCATTGGACGTTTGATGCTGGATGCGACGGGTGCCAGCCCGCTGGATGAAGATAGCTTTAGTGATTGGCTGGATGATCAGCTTGATGAGATTGCCGCCGACACACTGGCCGACCTTCGCCAAGCATTGCAGCCTCGCTTGGTACACTGGCTGGCGGAGCATATGCAGCACCTGCCCGATGTGCATCTTCAAATTATGGCCGCCGAAATGCCAGAAGCCCTTACCCTGGAAAATGCTGCCAATCGTTAGTGGTGCATCATTGCGGAGTAGCAAGACGTGGCAAACTCACTCCCAGCGTGCCGCGTCTTGTTGGTCAGAGTGGCGTTCTTTGACCCAATATTCTCCCCGAGTGGAGTGCTCTTTCTTCCAAAAAGGCGCCTGGGTTTTTAAAAAATCCATAATAAAATCGCAGGCTTCAAATGCCTCTCGGCGGTGAGCACTAGCTACAAGCACCCGCACGATGGGGTCGCCAGGGCCCAGATAACCAACGCGATGAATTATCCGCACCGCTTGTAGCGACCAACGCTGCCACGCCTGCTCGCCAATCTCCGTTAGCGTGCGCTCGGTCATACCGGGGTAATGCTCCAGTGTTAACCCCGTAACATCGGGCGTCTCGTTGAAATCACGCACCAGTCCGGTAAAGCTCACCACCGCGCCAATATCGCTGCGCCCGACTAATGCATCGCTATAGCCGTAGTCCATCGAGAATGGCGCTGCTTGAACCGCTACTTTAATATCCAACGTTAACCCCCTGTGACCGGTGGGAAAAACGCCACTTCGTCATCATCGGTCACTAGCGCATCATCGTTTGCCATTACCTGATTAATGGCACATAACGTGCGCTGATCAGTAAGCAGTTTAAACCGATCATCGCGCTCGGCCAGCGCTGCCTTTAAACCACTGATATCGCGGCTAGCAAGCTGGTCCAGCCCAACAGTCGCCTCGCTTTCTCCTACCCGCTCGCGCAGTTCAGCCAGAAATTTAACCCGCACGCAGGGGGAAGGACAGCGCTCACCCAGGCTTACTTCTCCTGAGGTGCCTTCGCCCGTCACGATAGGCGACTGCCTATTCACACGCTGATAATCCCCGCGTTGGCCGCCCTGCTTGCTGTCGAGCTGGATCGCTTCAATATGCATGCCCTTATCGACCGCTTTGCACATATCGTAGAGGGTTAAGCAGGCGACTGAAACGGCTGTAAGCGCCTCCATCTCAACACCGGTGCGACCATTTAAACGACACAGCGACGTTACATGCACACAGGACTCGGCCATGTCGATCTCGAATTCAACCGACACCTTTGATAGCGCCAATGCATGGCAGAGTGGAATCAATTCATGAGTGCGTTTTGCAGCCTGAATGCCCGCGATACGGGCGGTGGCGAGGACATCTCCTTTCGGCAATCCCCCTTCGCTGAGCAATGTCAGCGTTTCAGGCAGCATTACAATGCGCCCCGAGGCGACGGCTTCGCGGCGCGTTTCTTGTTTATCGCCGACATCCACCATGTTGGCTTCGCCCCGGGTATTGAGGTGGGTTAGATGCATGCTGGTCACCTTTCCTTTTTTGAAGCCACAGTTTGGTTTTTTGCGTTTATCCAGGTCACTATCCAGCGCGCGATTGCGTCGCTGTCATCAAGATTTAACTGCGCTACGCAAGAAGTTAAATCAATTGGCGATGGCGCGCTTAATGCAACCGCCTCGACCCATGGGTCGGTCAAAATTGCCGAGTCCCCTACGCCATCGCGATAAAGCACCAGCTTAGGGATCGGCCAAGCTTTAAAGCCTTCGACAATCACTAGGTCGGGATGGTGCGGCACCATCATGGTTATTAAGCTGGCTAAATCGGGTTCTTCCTGGTCGGGCGTTTCCTGCATCAGCGCAAATCGTTGCCGTGAAGCGACTAGAACAGGGGCCGCGCCCGCACTACGCAGTTTATAGCTATCCTTTCCAGGCTGGTCGACTTCAAACGAGTGATGAGCATGCTTAATCACGGCTACTTTCAAACCATACGCAGCTAATAGAGGCAGCAGCTTCTCTAACAGTGTCGTTTTGCCGGTACCGCTCCAGGCAGCAATCCCTAGAATGGGGAAGGATGCGGTTAGTTCGTTACTCATACAGCCTACCCCCCTACTTGCCATTCATACGATGCTTACAGCGTTAAAGTGGATGACTTTACTCGCCCTCTTGCGCCTTGGGTAATAGCCAGTTCAACGCAATACCTACCAGTGCAGCCAAGCTCACGCCTTGCAGGGTAAATTGACCGCTCCCGAACTGCATACCACCTATTCCGAATACCAGTATGAGCGAGACCACTACTAAGTTGCGAGGTGCCGTCAGCGACTGCCCTGCTCGCACTAGCGTGTTCATACCAACGACCGCAATAGAACCAAACAGCAATGTCATAATCCCCCCCATGACCGGGCCGGGTATAGTCTGCAGCAGCGCACCAAGCTTAGACACAAACGCCAGCACAATGGCAAAAATCGCAGCAACAATCATGTACTTGGGGTTAAATGCCCGAGTCAGCGTTACCGCCCCCGTGACTTCCGAGTAGGTTGTATTCGGGGGGCCGCCAAATAGCGCTGCCACACTGGTCGCCAACCCATCGCCTAACAGGGTGCGATGCAGGCCGGGTTTTTCCAAATAGTTTTTGCGGGTCACTGAGCCAATAGCAACCATGTCACCAATGTGCTCTACCGTCGGGGCGATAGCGACCGGGATCATAAATAGAATAGCGGCCCAGTGAAAACTGGGTGCGGTAAAGCTGGGCACCGAAAACCACGCCGCTTCGCGTACCGGGGTAAAATCTACTAATCCCATTAACAACGCCAAGCAATAACCCGTGACGATACCCCCCATAATCGGCACTAGGCGGAGCAGGCCGCGGCCAAAAACGGCCAGCAACAAAGTCACCAACAAGCTGGTCATTGAGAGAAAAATGGCCGGACCATAGCCGATGTTGTCACTGGTTTCACCGGTTGCCATGCTGACTGCCACAGGCGCCAGCGCCAAGCCAATGACCATGATTACCGGCCCGACCACAACGGCAGGGAGTAAGCGGTGCAGCCAAGCGGTACCTTTTAATCGCACCGCTTGTGAGATCGCGACATATACCAGCCCTGAGGCCATCAGACCGCCCATCGTGGCCGGCACACCGAAGCTTGCTACCGCCCCCTGAATAGGCGCGATAAAAGCAAACGAAGAGGCCAAAAAAACGGGCACACTTTGCTTCGTCACTGCATGAAATATCAACGTGCCAGCCCCAGCAGTAAACAGTGCGACACTCGGGTCAAGTCCGGTTAAAAGCGGTACTAAT